>JBDSAQ010000492.1:0-2898 GCA_039922095.1 Ginsengibacter sp.
ATAGACTTGCCATAAAAATTTACTCAACCGGGGGTACACAAAAATTTATAGAAGCACTTGGGGTTCCATGTACTGCTGTTGAGTCAATAACTTCATATCCTTCTATTTTAGATGGAAGAGTTAAAACGCTTCACCCATCAGTGTTTGGCGGCATACTTGGTAAAAGGGATAATAAAGTTCATTTACAGGAAATGGAAAATTATAATATACCACAAATTGATCTCGTTATAGTTGACCTGTATCCTTTTGAGGAAACAGTAGCATCAACTAATGATGAGCAGATCATTATTGAAAAAATTGATATTGGAGGGCCGTCAATGATAAGAGCGGCAGCAAAAAATTTTAAAGATGTTACTGTTATTGCAGCAAAAAAAGAATATGCTGAGCTTGAAAAAATGCTTGATGAGCAACATGGCGAAACTACTTTGGAGCAGCGAAAATCCCTTGCTATAAAGGCCTTTGATGTTTGTACAAATTATGATATAGCTATTTCAAATTATTTTAATAAAACAACTTTCAATAATCCTTTTAGTGAACAAAAAGCTATAATGCGTTATGGAGAAAACCCACACCAGCAGGCAGCTTTTTATGGTGATATGGAGAAAATGTTTACCCGGCTCAATGGCAAGGATCTTTCTTATAATAACCTTGTTGATGTAAATTCTGCTGCTACTTTAATGGCAGATATTAAGACTTATTCAAATGAGGCAAATTTAAAAGAAACTGTTTTTTTCGCTATAATAAAGCATACTAATGTTTGCGGCACCGCATTACGCTCTGATGTGCATAATGCCTGGCAGGCCGCCTTGCAAAGTGACCCTGAAAGTGCTTTTGGCGGAGTGCTTATTACTAATGCCGCAGTTGACAAACAAACTGCGGCCGCCATTAATGAAATATTTTTTGAAGTGCTTATAGCGCCATCTTTTGAAGAAGAAGCGCTTACTATTCTGCGATCGAAAAAGAACCGTATTCTTTTACAGCAAATAGAAACTACCCCTCTAAATCAGGAGTCAAAATCCATTTTAAATGGAACATTAGTGCAGCAACCTGATAATGGTAATTATGCTGAATGGAAAGAGGTTGGCGGCAGAGAAACATCGTATGAAGAAAAGGGTAATCTTAAATTCGCTAATATAATTTGTAAACATTTAAAAAGCAATGCTATTGCCTTAGTAAAAAACAATCAATTAATTGGTAAAGGCTGCGGGCAAACATCACGAATAGATTCATTACGGCAAGCAATTGAAAAAGCAAATCAATTTAAGTTCAGCCTCTCAAACGCAGTGCTGGCAAGCGATGCATTTTTCCCGTTTGATGATTGTGTAAAGATTGCTTATGATGCCGGCATTACTGCCTTCATCCAGCCCGGTGGCTCTATACGTGATAAGGATTCCATTGAGTTTTGCAAACAAAATAGTCTGGCAATGGTGATTACAGGTCTAAGACATTTTAAGCATTAGGCTTAAGGGCAGGGATAATACTTAAACGGAGAAGAATATTTAATTGTTCATCATAAGAATTTGACGACGTGATTATTGGCCTCATTACGGGTATGGTATAACGCGTAATTAAATATTCAAAGCCAAAAAATTTTTAAGAAATGTTCTTTTATGACCAGTTTTCTTTTGGCGCTATCCCTTGGTACTTTTAAAAAATTTGTTGCATACTTCCCGGCAGCGCAACCTTTACGCCGGTGTTAATTATTGGTTTGTGAATACTTTATTCTTTGCCTGGTCTTTTCCTGATGATCACACTTCACTTATAGAAAGTTCGACCAGGCATGCTGACGAACTGCTATGCGCGGAGGTCACCAAGAAATACCCAATACGAGGTTCTAAAAGGTAGGCTACAGTACAATAAGCGATGAACTCAAAGCATACCCCCCTGGCATTACATCATTACAATCCTACCTTTCATCAAATAAAATCTGCTAACAACGATATAATTCGTAATCTTATATTTTAGCCCCAAAACACCTTCATTTAAAATAATAATTTATGAGAAGGATTTTATTTCATGTTCTTCTGCCGGCAGTAATGCTCGCCCTGCCCTCATACTTGTTTTCACAAACTAAGGGTAAGTTATCCGGCACAGTTGCAGATAGCAGCAAGCCTCTGAGCTTTGTAACGGTACGCATCTTCAAACAAAACAATCTTACTCCTTTGCAAACAACCTTATCTAAGGAAAATGGGAGTTTCCAATTTATAAAGCCAGACATAGGAAATTACACACTCACATTCACTCACACCGGCTTTGCTGAAAAGGAGCTTATCGTTACTGTTAAGCCCGGTGGTGATATGCAAATTGATCCCGTGCAATTATCAACAGCAACAGGTAAACTTAAAGAAGTAGTAGTGAAAACACAAAGGCCGCTGGTAGAACAGTCAGATGATAAAATTGTATTTAATGTAGAAGATGACCCCGCCACCAAAACAGAAACTGCGATAGACATCTTGCGTAAAACCCCTTTTGTTACCGTAGATGGGGAGGACAATATAAAGGTGAATGGAAAAACAAATTTTAAAGTGCTGCTCAATGGCAGGGAGACTTCTATGTTTGCAAGAAATATTAAAGAGGCCTTAAGAGGATTTCCCGGGGCGCTTATCTCAAAGATAGAAGTGATAACTACTCCCTCTGCCAAATATGACGGAGAAGGTATAGGAGGATTAATTAATATTATAACAAAGAAAAAAGTGGCGGGCTATAATGGTACTATTTCCAGCTTTTCAAGAACGAGTGACAAACTAAATAATTTTTCAGTAAATGGAAATGGAAAATTTGGTAAGATAGGCGCCAGTGTTTATTATAATGTTGGGTATTCAAGTCCTGTATCGCAGCAAAATATATCTGCCACCATTCCGTCGTCGCAAACTGCTTTCCGCAAAAGAGTATTAGATG
>JBDSAQ010000493.1:0-10087 GCA_039922095.1 Ginsengibacter sp.
TTATATGGACAAGTAAATGAATCAACTTACAGAGCAGCAGCTTTAGTGGAGTTATTGCACACTGCAACGTTAGTACATGACGATGTTGTGGATGAATCTTTAGAAAGACGCGGGTTTTTCTCAATTAATGCATTGTGGAAAAATAAAATTGCTGTTTTAGTTGGGGATTATCTTCTCTCTAAAGGGCTGCTGTTATCCACAGAAGCCGGAGATTTTAAGCATCTCCATATTCTTTCCCAGGCGGTTAAAGAAATGAGTGAGGGCGAATTGCTTCAAATTGAAAAAGCCCGGAAACTGAATGTTAATGAAGATATTTATTTTGAAATTATCAGGAGTAAAACAGCCTCATTACTTTCTTCCGCATGTGCTGTAGGTGCATGGAGCACATCACAGGATGAAATCATAACAGAAAAAATGAGATCATTTGGGGAGAAAGTGGGTATTGCATTCCAGATAAAAGATGATCTGTTTGATTATGGAAAAGAAGATGTAGGAAAACCAACGGGCAACGATATAAGAGAAAAAAAACTCACTTTGCCTTTAATTTATACACTGAATAACATTGAAAAAAGTAAGCGAAGAGAACTGATCTATATTATAAAAAATCAAAATAAAAATCCCCAAAAAATTAAAGTTGTATTAGACGCTATCAATGTTTCCGGAGGACTTAAATATGCCACTGAAAAAATGTATCAATACAGGGATGATGCTTTATCTATATTATATGAATTGGAAAATAGTGAGGTACGTAACGGCCTTGAAGAATTAGTAAGATTTACAACTGATAGAAAATATTAACCTGATTAATTACAATGCAGGGTTATGTATGATTGAAAAAAGATTGAATATATTATCTGCTGATCATGATAAAGTGTTAGAACTTCAAAAAGCACTTACCATAAACTATAATTTATGCAAAATATTAATTCAAAGAGGTATTGACACCTATGATAAAGCCAAACAATATTTCAGGCCGCAGCTTTCAGATTTAATTGATCCTTACCTGATGAAGGATATGGATAAAGCGGTAAACAGGATTTTATCAGCCATTCAGGCAGAAGAAAAAATTCTTGTTTTTGGAGATTACGATGTTGATGGAACTACTTCTGTAGCCTGTATGTACCGTTTCCTGATTACTATCTGCAAAAAAGAAAAAGTTGACTTTTATATTCCACATCGGTATAGAGAAGGTTATGGAGTAAGTAAAAAAGGAATTGAATTTGCATATGAAAATAATTTTAAACTTATTATCTCACTTGATTGCGGGATAAAATCTATTGATCTTGTAACCTATGCAAAATCTTTAGGCCTCGACTTTATAATTTGTGACCATCATTTACCTGATACAATTTTACCACCTGCAATTGCTATTTTAAATCCTAAACAAAATGATTGCAATTATCCTTATAAAGAATTATGTGGCTGTGGTGTAGGTTTTAAACTTATAACAGCAATTAGTCAACGGTTGGGAACTAAAGAAGAGGAGTATTTTTGTTATCTTGATCTGGTAGCAACAGCTATTGCGGCTGATATTGTACCTATCACGGGGGAGAACCGGGTACTGGCTTATTATGGGTTACAAAAAATAAATACAAGCCCATCACCAGGCATAAAAGCTTTAATGCAGCTGAGTGCAGTAAAAACTAAATTCAGTATTAATAACGTTGTTTTTATTATAGCGCCAAGGGTTAATGCTGCAGGCAGGATGGATGATGCAAGAAAGGCAGTTTTGATGTTTGTTGAACATGATTATGAAAAAGCGTTAGAATACGCTGAGATGTTGCAAAGTGATAACATTGATAGAAAAGATGCTGACTCTTCAATAACAGAAGAAGCGCTGGCAATAATTGATGGCGATCAAATTTTAATTAACCGTAAATCTACAGTAGTATTTAAAAGTCATTGGCACAAAGGTGTTGTGGGCATTGTTGCATCAAGATTAATTGAACGATACCACAGGCCAACTATAGTGCTTACCCAAAGTGGAGAAATTGTAACAGGAAGTGCCAGGAGTGTGCCCGGCTTTAATTTATATGAGGCCATTCATGCATGCCGGGAACATCTTATTGGTTATGGAGGCCACTTTGCGGCAGCCGGAATTACGATGTTGCCGGAGTGTGTAGAAGGTTTTACTTTAAAGTTTGAAGAGACGGTGGTGTCAATAATAGCCCCCCATTTACTTATACCGGAAATTATTATAGATGCGGAACTTTCCTTTAAAAATTTAACGCTGAGTTTTTATAACATTATTACACAAATGGAACCGTTTGGCCCCGAGAATATGCGGCCTGTCTTTATTACAAAAGGTATTTTTGATACAGGGTACTCTAAAATCGTGAAAGAGCAGCACATCAGGTTTGTTGTAAAACATGATAACATTACTATTACCGGTATTGGTTTTAACCTGGCAGAAAAATTTTATTTGCAGCAAATGAAAAAACCTTTAGACATAATTTATACCATTGATGAAAATGAATGGAATGGTAAAAAAACGCTGCAGTTAAAAGTATTAGATTTAAGACTGACCCAGCCTGTTATTGCTTAATATTCAATTGCATGAAGTTACTGCATTACCTGCATTATTTTTTTTACATCGCCTTTAACTGGAATTTTAGATTGGCGCTTTTCACTATACGTCATGAAGTGAAGGGGGAAAAAAAATATGTAATAGCTACAAGCGAATTGAATGATCTGAAAAAACTTTCTCTAAAAGGGAATAATTTTATCCATGCTGAAAATTACCAGGGCGCTAACTATTTTTTATTAGAGAAATTGTTTAGCCACATGCAAAGTATTAATGCAAACAATAATATTGTTGATTATGGGTGTGGCAAAGGCAGAGTACTTGTTGTAGCTGCTTCTTATGGGTTTAAAAAAATTATAGGGATAGAGTTTGCACGTGAGTTATGTGAGATGGCAAAAAAAAATATTCTCCGCTTACAATATAATTTTCCTGAAAAATTTTTTAATGTAATACATGCTGACGCAGTTGATTATTTAATTGAAGACGATATAAATGTTTTTTTCTTTTTTAATCCCTTCAATGAAATAGTTATGCTAACTGTAGTAAAAAATATCTTACGCTCATTAAAAATAAATCCACGCGAAGTTTATGCAGTTTATTTAAATCCTGTTCATAAAGAAATTTTTATGAGTGCCGGGTTTGAAGAAATTTATCATTTTCAAAAGCTGCATTATATTCATGGCTGCATATTAAAAAAAAGCCCCGAAGATTTCGGAGCTTTTTGATAAAAAGTTTTTTATTTAATAATTATACTTCCAGAATTATTTTGCTTTTCTTTTCCTCGTGCATCATATCCACACTCCTGTTTATAAAGTTTGTAAGATCAACTCCTTTTAATAAACCCTGGGAAAGCAAGGCAAGATCAGTCAGATTTCTAACTTTATTTTCCTGCTTTTCTTTGTTATCCTCTTTTAAAATATTTTGGAATATCGGGTGATTGCCGTTAATGGTTAAGGTTACTTCTTCAGGCATATTGCCATAAAAGCTTCCCATTCCTCCTCCGCCATTTTCTGCCATATCCTTCATCCTTCTCATAAACTCAGGACGGGTTGCTAATACGGGTGCCACTTCAGGGCTTAGGCCTTTTACTTCTATGCTAACATGCAATTGAGGGATTTCTAGCTTGAACAGGTCTTTGAGTTTTGTTTCTTCATCCTTACTCAAAACACTTTCAGTGCTTTCATTTTTATCTATAAGATTATCAGTGATATCTGCATCAACTCTCACAAATTGAACATCATTCCACTTCATCTCCATATTATTGATAAATGCAGCATCTACAATAGTTTCAAGCTTTATAACAATATATTTTTTTTGTTTGGCAGCATTAATAAAGCTATTCTGCTGCACAGGGTCAGTTGAGTACAGCATTACAAGTTTTCCATCTTTATTTTTCTGAAGTGATTCAGTAGATAAACGGTACTCTTCCAAAGTATAAAACTTCGATTCACCGCCCTTGGAGGAGTTAGAGGGTGCTTCCTCATAAATATTAAATTTGTTTGCCTTTTCTAAAAATTTATCGTCAGTCATCATTCCATACTTAACAAACAAACCAAGACTTTCCCATTTTTCCTCGAAAGATTTCCGGTCATTCTTAAATATCTCTTCTAATTTATCAGCAACCTTTTTAGTTATATGAGCATTTATTTTTTTTACATTCGGGTCGCCCTGCAAATAACTCCGGCTTACATTTAGGGGAATATCCGGGCTGTCAATTACCCCATGGAGCAACATTAAAAACTCAGGTACAATATCTTTCACTTCATCTGTTACAAAAACCTGGTTGCTGTATAATTGAATTTTATCTTTCTGAATTTCGTACCGCTGTTTTATTTTTGGAAAATATAAAATGCCTGTAAGGTTAAAAGGGTAATCAACGTTGAGGTGTATCCAAAACAAAGGCTTTTCTCCAAATGGATAAAGCTCTTTATAAAAATTTTCATAATCCTCAGTTGTTAACTCACTTGGTTTTTTGGTCCACGCAGGGCTGGTGTTATTTATTTGTTTTGGCTCTTCTTCCTTTTCTTCTTTAGAAGAATCATCTTTTTTTTCTTTTGACGCATTCTCATCAATAAAGAAAATTGGTACAGGCAAAAACTTACAGAATTTTTCAAGAATATTATTTATCCTTTCAGGTTCTAAAAATTCTTTGCTTTCTTCATTTATGTATAGGATAATATCGGTACCCCGGTCAGTTTTTTCAGTTTCTTCCAAAGTATATTCAGGGCTTCCATCACACTCCCACCGTACCGCTTTTTCGTCTTCCTTAAAACTCTTTGAAAAAATTTTTACTTTATCACTTACCATAAAAGATGAATAAAATCCTAACCCAAAATGTCCTATTATATTAGCCTCATTCTGACCTTTATACTTTGTTAGAAATTCTTCTGCTCCACTAAAAGCAACCTGGTTGATATATTTATCCACCTCCTCTGCAGTCATCCCAACGCCTTTATCTGAAATGGTGAGTGTTTTATTTTCTTTATTGAGTTTTATATTAATTCTTAAATCTCCCATTTCGCCTTTTGCTTCGCCTATTGATGAGAGTGTTTTTAATTTTTGAGTGGCATCAACGGCATTACTTACTAATTCACGAATAAAAATTTCATGATCACTGTACAGGAATTTTTTTATTATGGGAAAGATATTCTCTGTTTGTACCCTGATGTTTCCTTTTTGCATGTTATCTGTTTTTTACCCTGACTTTCAAATTAAGTGCCATTCTGTTTTGCTGCCATCATGGCAATTAGATAAAGAAAGAAAATAATTATATAAGATTTACGAGATGCTGATATGCTTTAAATTTCTCATCTACAGTTATAATACTGATATCTTCTAAAATAGCTATCGCTATAAGAAATCTGTCAAAGGGATCACGATGATCAGAAACAAGTGATAAGGAAGCATACGTTGTAATGTGCGTATTCTTTACCTGTAATATTTTGAAGCCATCTTTTTCAACCTGTTGGATAAAATCAATAAGGGATATTTTGAAATCGGGAAGCTTACCGATGTTGATCTTGATTGCCATCTCCATAAAACTTATCTGGCTAACTATTTTCTCATTATTTGTATCTGTTAATATGGAGTTGTGGTGAGAAGATAAAGACTTGTTATTTTCAAGCACCCAAATAAGGATATGCGTGTCAAGAAGTACCTTCATTCTTACATGTATTCTTTCAACTCATCCATTTCATCATCAAAATTTTCAGGCACACTTATTTTACCTGCAAGGCTTCCAAATTTTATTTCGTTTTTTGGCAAAGACTTTTCTATTTCAGGAAAAGTAACAGTTACAGTAACTTTCTCTTCTGTAGGGGCAGGCTCTACAAGTTTTATTTGACCGTTTTCGAATATGCCTTTTATTGTAACTGACACTTTAATTTTTTTACTGCAATTTACATGTTTTAAAGAAAATATTTTGAATAAGCTTAAGGTTAGCGGATACCTCTAGTTGTATTGCACATTTTAATGATTATATATTTCCAAAATCTTTTCAAATTCTTTTACAGCACTTCTGGGTTTGAAAGTGCCGGAATTTACCCTATCAACAAAAATTCTAATTGCTTCAATCGCCTCTGGAGCAACCCGTATAACACGCTCATTTTCTTCTTTAGAATTATCCGGCAGTGTGGCAACTATCATCCCCTCTTGATCTACAACTAAGCCATTTTTAATTTTCCATTTCATTTTCTTGTTGAGTTTTGATATTATATTACTGTTGTTCTTATCTATCAGTTCTTCTACATTTATTCCCTTAGTTATTACTACCATTTCCAATTCTTGTTCTTCTAAAGTTTTCTTATTTCCGAATTCGTATAAGCATAACTCACCTTCAGCTTTTGTTAGTGTCAGTGTACAAACCTGAACAGATGCAGGAATGAGTCCTTCGCACTGTGGACAGATTTTAATTGGTGCATTTCCATTTCCAGGCTTTCCCGGATTATTGAATAAATATTTCCAATCTCTATCATCATTCCAGTCTCCAAATCTCATACAATTACCTCCCAAATCTATAATATTGAAGTAATTTTTATTTGGTAGCGCCCTACTTCCTCTTCCACAGCATTGAATAAATTTAGCCAAACTCAGTGTAGAAAAGTTAAGAAATACATTTTGGATAGTAGGCTCGTCAAATCCAACTGTTGCTATCATTACATTGTTTAATACAGCGTCCGGAGTTTCTCTAAACCATTGAAGTATTTCTTTCCTGTCTGGGGAGGTGGAGTCTAAGTGTCTGCTATTGTAACCATAATCCAAGAAACACTCATTAACCAGTTTTGAGTGCTCGATATTTACATTAAATACAATAGTCTTTTTTCTTAATGTAAATTTGAAATAGTTTTTTACTACGTTCTGTATAAACTTTGGTCGCTTATATTCTGCGGCCATTTGTGTCTCATCGTAATCTCCTTTTAGTTTATCTATTTTAAATTTAGTAGCATCAACAATATTTTTGGGACAACGAGTAATATTCTGGGCCAAGAATTCGCCGGTGATTAACTCTTTAATCTGAGGCCCAGTTATAATATTTTGGTAATACTTATTAAGTGGCTTAAGTTTGGAACTTGAGAGCGGTGTTGCACTAAATCCTATAATTATCTTTTCCGGAAATATATTATGCACTTTATTAAAATTAGCTATATGGCACTCGTCTATTATCACTAAACCTACATTATCAATCATATTTAGTCTGGGTATAGTACTTTCTATCATACCAATATAAACTCTACTTACATAGAATCTATTAGTTTTACTCGTTATAAACCAAGCATCAATATTGAGCATATCCTTAATTACACGAGCTGCCTGATACATTAGCTCTTCCCTATGAACTAATACCAATACGGATTTACTCTGATTTCTGTAATATTTCTGTGCGATTAAACTAAAACAAATAGTTTTACCTCCACCAGTTGGGAGTTGTGCACATACATTTTTACTTGTGGAGACTTCTTTGATTATTGAATCGATAAAATCGACCTGATATGGACGGACTTGCATTAATTAATTTTTATCTCTCCAACATATTTTTACTATTGGTTCATATATTTCTTTGCGAAACTCTAATATTCGTAAAGCCCCAAAATTTGTTGTTGGCATCCTCAGCATCTTAAATTCTTAATTTAAAGGTTCCTTTTCACTACCTATTTTCCGCCTGAATGCTCCCACTGCCTGTTTTACTTGTTTCGGGTGAAGATGGATTACCGCTATAATAAATATCCCCGCTTCCGGTAGTGGAGGCTTTTAAGTGTACACTTGCAAACACATGCGCAGTACCGCTTCCGAATATACTAACTGTGGCATTTTCACTTAATAAATTTTTGCATTTTAAGTCTCCGCTTCCGCTTATACTTCCTTCAAAGCTTTTGCACCGGCCTTGTAAACTTAAATTACCAGACCCTGATATATCAGCCTTTATTCGTGGAGCATCAACATCAGCATTAATATTTCCTGAGCCCGATATTTTAGTTGTAAGTGATTCAGTGTTTTTTATGGTGTTTTTTGAAGAGATATTTCCGGAACCCCTGATGAATAATCTTTTAAGACCCGGAGCAGTTACATATACTTTTGCATGCACATTATTAAATGACATCCTTTGCTTAAAGTGAATATCAAGCATGTCATCATCAACTTCTGTAATTACATATTCCAAAATGTTATCATCGGCTTCTACTTCTACAGAAAATTTATCGCCGTTTGAAACTTCAATATCCATTGAGCCTGATCCCTGCACGCCATTAAATCGGCTTACATTTCTTTTTTCAGTTTTAATATTTCCGCTTCCATCCATATGGTCGCAGGAACAAAAGATAAATGCCGCTAAAATGAAAATTAAGTATTTAGTCATAAATTTCTATTTGAGGGTAAAAGTATAAAACGATATTGTAAAACAAACCATCATTCAAACTCTTTACCTTCGCAGCCAGATGACAGAAAAGATAATCGTTCTCGATTTTGGATCTCAATATACCCAGTTAATTGCACGTGCTGTAAGAGAAGCCAATGTTTATTGCGAAATTACCCCTTATCAAAAAGAAATACAATTTGAACCGGGCTTAAAAGGTATCATACTTTCGGGATCTCCGTTTTCAGTGAATGAAGCTTTAGCACCCTCAGTTGATATTGAATTAATATCTAAAAAGCTGCCTGTTTTAGGAATATGTTATGGTGCCCAACTTGCTGCAAAAATATTTGGAGGCATTGTTGAAAAAAGTGATAAAAGAGAATATGGCCGTGCCGCCTTAAAAGTTATTAAAAGTAATGAGTTGCTTTATAACATTGCTGAAAGCTCGCAGGTATGGATGAGCCATAGCGATACTATAAAAAAACTTCCTGACGGTTTTGAACTTTTGGGAACCACGGAAAGCATTCCTGTTGCCGCTTTTAAAGGAACTCTCCCCAATGCTCATCCGTTTTATGGTGTTCAGTTTCATCCGGAAGTATATCATTCCACTGAAGGCAAAAAAGTTATAAAAAATTTCCTCATTGATATTTGCAGATGCTCACAGGATTGGACCCCGGCTCATTTTATCACTGATACAATCGAAGCTTTAAAAAAACAAATTGGTAATGGCAGGGTTATTATGGCGCTTAGTGGAGGAGTTGATTCTACAGTTGCGGCCACACTTATTCATAAAGCCATTGGCAAAAACTTATATGGCATTTTTGTAGATAATGGGGTATTAAGAAAAGATGAGTTTGAACAGGTACTCGCTACCTGCAACCAGTTAGGCTTAAATATAAAAGGAGTAAATGCCAAAGAACATTTTTATACAAAACTTGCCGGTAAAGTAAGTCCTGAAGAAAAAAGAAAAATTATTGGAAAATGTTTTATTGAAATTTTTGACCAGGAAGCGCATAACATTGATAACATAGATTTTTTAGCGCAGGGCACCATTTATCCTGATGTGATAGAATCTGTTTCAGTACATGGTCCATCGGTTACTATAAAGTCTCATCATAACGTGGGTGGTTTACCTGATATTATGAAATTACAGTTAGTAGAGCCATTACGATCTTTGTTTAAAGATGAGGTAAGAAAGGTAGGCGCAGAATTAGGCATACCCGATAAAATCCTTTCACGCCATCCATTCCCCGGCCCGGGTCTTGCTATAAGAATTTTGGGCGAAGTAACTGAGGAAAAGGTACAATTGTTGCAACATGCTGATGCCATCTATATCAACACTCTGAGAAAACATAATTTATATGCAACCGTTTGGCAGGCAGGTGCAATCTTATTGCCGGTTAAAAGTGTAGGGGTTATGGGAGATGAAAGAACCTATGAATTTACGCTTGCGTTAAGAGCGGTTACATCAGTTGATGGAATGACGGCTGATTGGGCACATTTACCATATGATTTTTTAGCAGATGTATCTAATGAAATAATAAATAATGTAAAAGGTATTAACCGGGTTGTATATGACATCAGCAGCAAACCTCCGGCTACAATTGAATGGGAATAACAATTACAATTGTAATTATTACTACACTATGAAGAAATTTTCCTGCTATTTATTAGTTGCCGTGCTTTGCTTTGGCAGTAAAGAATTATACGCTGAT
>JBDSAQ010000494.1:0-2829 GCA_039922095.1 Ginsengibacter sp.
TGGTGGATACTGTGGCTACCTTTCCTAACATTTTGCATCATACAAATTTAGTTAGATTTGTAGAAGCTAAAGCCTTGCCCTAAAGGGCATAGCTTGAACTAACGTATTGGGACCAGTCAAATATTAAGTTGAGTAATACAAGTCCGCTACGAAACCAGTTCATTGTTGTCCACTCTGTCCAGGCTGTTTTAAGTGCTTCAAGATTTGTGTCAACAGTAGAGCCAAACATAATTTCATTTCTCGGATAGAAATAAGCAAACGTAAATAGGTCACTTACAACAGCAATTAGTAAAGCTGCAACACAGTAAATTCGTATTCTCTTATTCGTCTTCCAACATACAATCAACACAAGCAGAGCAAGAACCTGGTTAATGGGAGAAAATATCCTAAAGAAATTGCCCGGGTTGACCACTTTATAATAATCTTTTGTTGTTTGAATTGAAGCAGGAATATTACTTCCCCAACTCACAGCATCAACTAATGAGTTGTAAATATTCACAAATAAAAGTCCGGCCGCAAAGGTTGTTGCCAGAATGAGCAGTGATTTTCGTATCATGATTTTTTTGTTAGTTAATTTTAGTTGTCAAACATAATTGAAGAACTAAGAAGATCAAAGCTAATTTCTTTCAGTCACCTGAAAGTTTGCAGTGTCACCAAAATATTTACGAAGTGAAATTTAATTCTTTAATTGAATTTCTATAAGGCGTTTATTAGCTTTCAATTTGCTGATTATTTTTTCAGCATTAGATTTTTTTAGATCAGCAAGATTTATTTTTTCTCCATTAATAATTAATGACCCTTCTTCATAATTAATATGTATTGGGGAGAGGTGGGGCGTCCTTGCTTTTGGGGGAGTTTGGTACTGGTATGTATATTCAGATTGATGAGGTTGCCGGAAAGCGGGTGGCGTAGCAACTTTAAGAAATCTTTCTTTGATCGGAGGCGGCGGTAGCACTGGCAAATTATTTTCCGGAACTTCATTATGAAATAAATTCGCCGTACCATCAGCATCAGCAAAAAATAATGTGTCGCCCTGTTTAAGCCTTATACGCCGGTGTCTTGTTTCAATCGTGTTTTTAGGTTGTATATAAAATTCCTTTCGTTCATTAATTTTTTCAAACTCCCTCTCCCCTGCTATAAAATATTTGTCATAATTCTTAATAGGTCTTTCAACCGTTGGTTTTTTAAGTTTCCCAAAGCCTTCCATTAATCGGTCTTTCATAGCATTCCAATTAAATGATGATATGGCGTTATTTTCCTTTTCAATAAGAGTTTGAAGTTTATTTAAGTTAACATCAATATCAATATGTACATTCTCTAAAAAAAGCAGGTCTGAGAATAAGGAATTTGGTAAAAAACTAAAATTGCTGTTAGCGCTTTTTAACAGGTCTGAATCAGCCTGTTTCTTTTGTATGGATACCTTGTTATCATAGCTGTATAATGATAATGCATCAGCAGTTTCATCATTTTTTTGCAGCCTATCTCTATTAAATTGATCCTCTGTATTACTTTCAGAGTTGGGAGTACTTTCAGGAATATTTTTAAAGTTATCCTGTTCATCTTTTACCCTTTGAAGTTTACTTTGAAGTTTAATGCCTGAAGTAATATTTTTTGCTTCTTTTGCCTTAAAAATTAGTGAGCTGTCTTTTATTTTATTTACTGAATTAATTTCAAAACTCTTTACAATTTTACCTGAACGTTCTTTACTTAATTGTTCATCTGTTTTCTTTTGCGGAGTTAACCATGCAAGTGAACAAATTATTCCTGTGCTTAATACCAGGGCCAATAATTTTTGCCCATAATTTAAACTATCATGGTTATTTTTTACTTCCATAATTCTTTTGATACGGAATAAAAGCTGCTGGCGTCCTGAGGTAGCAGCTAAAGCTAAGTGGAATTGTTGTTTCCTGTATTGTTCCAACACAAGCAATGCTGAGGCATATGAATGGCGATCATACTGATACTGGAGCACAAAATCATCGCAGCAATTTTCTCTTTCTTTTTTAATGATCTTACTTAGCAAAACAACAAAAGGATTGAAGAAAAGAATTGTTTCAATTAAAGAAATAAAAAGATTAACCAGGTAATCATTTCTTTTTATATGAGATATTTCATGCAGTATAACAGCTTCCATCTGGGCTGCGGTTAAGTGGTTTAAGGATGCCAAAGGAATTAAGATAACAGGTTTAAAAAAACCAATTGTAGCAGGAACGTCAACATATCCTGAAAACCAGATTTTAATTTTTTTTGTGATGGTAATATGATTTGCAACTTTCTCTACAAACAATCTCCATTCTGCACTCGGTTTGGACAAACCACTCCTCTTTATGAAATTTGTATTACGGTATGAGTTGATCAGCTTAATTGCAAAAATCAGCAATAAAATAATGTAAGCAACTGATAGATAAGGTAAGGTAATAACAACAGAAGAAATAAAGGTTTGTAAATTTAGATTACCCGAAACAAGGTTAACATTTGGATAAGCCATTTGATTTGCTGTAATGGCTGGAATATAATTACGGAGATAAATTATTTTAGTAAAAAATGTAACTACAAACCACAAAAAATTACCGAATAATAAAGCTGTACTTAAATTGTTTTTAAATTTGGCCGAAGCATTATGGAAAAATGTAACTCCCGCCTGATACAATACCCACAGTACACCGCACTGCCATATATTGTTGGCAATTGCCCAGCCCAGTGACTGTAAAAACACTGATTGTTGAAAAGCGGGTAAATGCATATCTATAACTTTTTAAGGTTGTCCAGATATATTTGTATTTCTTCTAACTCAACTTTCGAAGATTTATGGTTGCCTAATGCCTGTAA
>JBDSAQ010000495.1:0-6082 GCA_039922095.1 Ginsengibacter sp.
TGGGATCCAGCTGCAGGAACGGTTGCCTCAATTTTGCCGGGTGGCGAAAAGAATGAATTATATAAAAGCTGGCTTGATAAAGTAGCGGGTTTTATACTTGATCTTAAAGGGAAAAATGGCGAAGCAATTCCTGTTATTTTTCGCCCTTTTCATGAGTTAAATGGTAATTGGTTTTGGTGGGGGAAAGATCATTGTACGCCAGAGGAGTTAAAACAAATATGGCACTTTACGGTTTCTTATTTACGCGATACAAAAAACATTCATCATCTCTTATACGCATTCAATACAGATCGTTTCGCATCAGAGGAAGAATATCTTTTAAAATACCCCGGAGATGATTGGGCTGATATTATAGGGTTTGATATTTATCAACGGAAAAAAGGAAATGAAGGTAATAGTGAGTTTATAAAAGATGTTGATAAAATGCTGACCATGTTAGAGCACATGGCACACGAAAAAAATAAAATACCTGCTCTTACTGAGTTTGGATATGACCAGGTAAGTGATAGTACATGGTGGACAGGAGTTCTTTTAAAGGCTCTGCAATCTCATAAAATATCTTATGCTTTGGGGTGGCGCAATGCTGGTGCAAAACCTGATGGGTCAATAGAATATTATTTGCCTTTCAAAGGCCAGGTATCTGAAAAAAATTTTGTTGAATATTATAAAGACAAAAAAACTTTATTTCAAAATGACGTATCATTACAAAAGCTTTATCAGAAGAAAAAATAACTTACCTCATAAGTTGTAAAAAACTAAGCCTTTCTTGCACAACTGCTTTTTGCCGGTTAAGTTTAAATAGTAACGATTGACCTTACAAATATGAAATTACAATTTATAGATTTTGCCATGATCATTTCCTACCTGGTGATGATGTTAATGCTTGGTTGGTTTTTAAGAAAAAAGGCAAGGCTAAGTAAAGAAAGTTATTTAATGGGTGGCAAAAAGCTTCCCTGGTATTTGCTTGGGTTAAGCGATGCAGCTGATATGTTTGATATAAGTGGTACAATGTGGATGGTAGCTTTGTGTTTTGTATATGGCCTAAAGAGCATCTGGATACCATGGCTTTGGCCTGTGTTTAACCAGGTATTTAATATGGTATTTCTCGCAAAATGGTTACGGCGTTCCAATGCTACAACCGGTGCTGAATGGCTGGCAACAAGGTTTGGATTAAAGGGCAAAGGAGTAAAAGGTTCACACAGTATAGTAGTAGCATTTGCATTAATTGGTTGCCTGGGTTTTTTAGCCTATGGTTTTATTGGTCTTGGTAAATTTATAGAAATATTTGTTCCATGGAATTTACTTCAGCCCTATATACCATTTAACATTGCACCTCAATATGTAGCTCATTTTTATGGAATTATATTTACCCTGTTTGCTGTTTTTTATTCAGTATTAGGAGGAATGCATAGCATTGTGCTCGGCGATCTTATTAAATACATTATAATGACTATTGGTTGTATATCTGTTGCAGTTATTGCAATGATACATCTAAAAGGAAATACATTGAATGTACCTCACGGATGGAGTAATCCTTTTTTTGGATGGCATCTTAACATAGACTGGTCCGGTATTATAGCAGATGCAAATAAAAAAATAAGCAGCGATGGGTATAGCTTATTTGGCTTCTTTTTTATGATGATGTTATTTAAAGGTGTGTTTGCTGCATTGGCAGGTTCTGCACCAAATTATGATATGCAGAAAATTTTATCGTCACGCTCGCCTAAAGAAGCTTCTAAAATGACGGGCTTTGTTTCTATTGTATTACTGCCTGTACGGTACTCACTTATCATTGGTTTAACAGTGCTTGCGCTGCTGTATTATAATCAACTGAATTTATCAAATGGAGCAGATGGCACAGATTTCGAAAGAATTTTGCCCGGGGCTATTAACAATTTTTTACCCGCTGGTATTTTAGGAATTGTATTAACGGGATTACTTGGCGCTTTCATGGGAACATTTGCAGGAACATTAAATGCAGCACAGGCATACATTGTTAACGACATTTATCTGAAGTACGTAAATCCCGACGCATCTAACAAAAGAATAATTTCTATGAATTATTTGTCAGGTATTGTTGTGGTAACGTTAGGAGTAGTACTTGGATTTATGGTTGAAGATGTAAATACTGTATTGCAATGGATAGTATCAGGTTTATATGGAGGTTATATTGCTGCTAATATGTTTAAATGGTATTGGTGGCGATTCAATGCTAATGGGTTTTTTTGGGGAATGCTATGTGGTATTCTTCCTGCAATTGCGCTGGCTGCATTAAAGTATTATAATGTGCTGCATGGTCTTGATCTTTATTGGTGGCCTGTCTTATTTGTGTTGTCGCTGGCAGGATGTTTTATTGGAACATATACCGCTCCTGCAACTGACCAGAAAATATTAAAAGATTTTTACAAAACAGTGAGGCCA
Organism: Ginsengibacter sp.; assembly: GCA_039922095.1. GTDB lineage: Bacteria > Bacteroidota > Bacteroidia > Chitinophagales > Chitinophagaceae > Ginsengibacter. The sequence continues at coordinate 2,422 of JBDSAQ010000495.1, forward strand.
TGGGGCTTTTGGAAACCAATACATGATGCAGTTGTTAAAGATGATCCTTCATTTCAACCTAATAAAAGATTTAAGCTTGACATGTTCAATGTAGTTTTAGGAATTGCGGCACAGTTATGCTTAACAATTTTGCCAATGTATCTTGTGTTGTGGATGAAATTACAATTGTTGGTAACAGTGGTTATCTTAGGAGTAATTATTATTATTCTTAAAAAAACCTGGTGGAACAAACTGGAGAACTAAGCCTAAGAATAATTCTGATCTAATCAAAAAAATCTCGTATGACCAATTATTTTAAAAACAGGAAATCATTTTTGGAAGATTCTTATGAAGAATTAATAACCAGGAAGAACCAACCCATTCAATCATTAAATGGTATTTATAATCGTTACCAATATCCGGTTCTTACAGCTGATCATACACCTTTAAACTGGCGGTTTGATTTCAATTCTCAAACCAATCCATACCTGATGGAACGGTTCGGAATAAATGCAGTATTCAATTCAGGTGCAATAAAATTTAATGATAAATATATACTTGTGGCAAGGGTAGAGGGTAAGGATAGGAAATCATTTTTTGCCGTAGCTGAAAGTGAAAATGGTATTGATAATTTTACCTTTTGGGATTCGCCGATTGTATTGCCTCAATTGCGGGAGCCGGATGTTAATGTGTATGATATGCGCCTTATTCAGCATGAAGATGGCTGGATATACGGGCTCTTTTGCACGGAGCGGAGAGATCCTGCTGCCCCGGAAGGAGACCAGTCAGCAGCCATTGCACAATGTGGTATTGCCAGAACAAAAGATCTTGTAGAATGGCATCGGCTCCCTGATTTAAAAACTCCATCCTTGCAGCAAAGGAATGTAGTACTTCATCCCGAATTTGTAAACAATAAGTATGCTCTTTATACAAGACCGCAGGATAGTTTTATAGAGGCCGGCTCCGGAGGGGGGATTGGTTTTGGCACATGTAATAATATTGAAAATGCAGTTATTGATAAAGAAATAGTAATTGATAAAAAGACCTACCATACTGTATATGAAGCAAAAAATGGCTTAGGGCCTGCTCCTGTAAAAACGCAAAAAGGCTGGCTGCATCTTGCACATGGGGTAAGAAATACTGCTGCAGGTTTAAGATATGTTTTGTATTTATTCATGACTGATTTGTACGACATCACAAAAGTTATTCATAAACCTGGAGGCTACTTCATGGCTCCTGAAGGTGAAGAGATGATCGGTGATGTATCTAATGTTGTATTTAGTAATGGATGGATAGCAGACGATGATGGAACTGTTTTTATTTATTATGCATCCTCAGATGTTAGAATGCACGTTGCGGTTTCATCCATTGATAAGTTATTGGATTATGCAATTAATACATCTGAAGATGGTTTGCAATCTGATGCTTCAGTAAATACTGTTATCAGTATTATTGAAAATAATAAAGTGAATTCATCAAAGCAAATTCAAAGAGAAATGGTATCAACAAACCAGGAGAATATTAGTGAACTTTTATAGAGATGGCAGATGACTATTATAGAATATAAACATGAACTGGAACAGGAGTTGAAAGATATACTTGCTTTCTGGATGAAATATACGATTGATGATGAGAATGGGGGATTTTATGGGAAAATTGATAATGGGAACAATGTATATAAAAATGCAGCAAAAGGTTCAGTTTTAAACAGCAGGATATTATGGACTTTTTCTGCTGCATATAATCTTACAAAAAATATAAATTATCTGCACATAGCAAACCGGGCTTTCGATTATTTTAAAAAATATTTTATTGATAAAGAATTTGGTGGTGTGTACTGGAGTGTAGATTTTAAAGGTGAACCACTGGATACAAAAAAACAGGTATATGCTTTGTCATTTGCAGTATATGGCCTGAGCGAGTATCTTAGCTGCAGCAAAAATGAAGAGGCTAAAGCATTGTCCATAGAATTATATAACGCTATTGTTAAACATAGTTACGATGATATAAATGGCGGGTACTTTGAGGCTTTCACAAGAGACTGGAAGGAAATAGATGATTTACGCTTAAGCAGCAAAGATGCCAATGAAAAAAAATCGATGAATACACATTTACATGTGTTGGAGGGATTTGCTAATCTACACCTCGTATGGCCAAATGAAGTTTTACTAAATAGAATTACAGAGCTGGTAAATATTTTTTGTGATCATATTATTGATAAAAGAACAAATCACTTGATTTTATTTTTTAATGAAATATGGACACCTAAATCAAATATTATTTCTTATGGTCATGATATAGAAGCTGCATGGCTTATAGAAGAGGCAGCGGAGATAACAGGAAATAAAGAGCTCTTACAAAAAATTGAAGACCAATCTTTGAAACTTGCGAACGCGGCCTCAGAAGGACTTGATGAGGATGGAGGATTATGGTATGAATATGATGCAGATGATAATCATCTTATTAAAGAAAAACATTCATGGCCACAGGCTGAGAGCATGATAGGTTTTTTTAATGCATGGCAGATAGCAGGCGATAAAAGCTACCTTGAAAAATCTTTAAACAGCTGGCGGTTCACGCAGCAATATATTCTCGATAAATCAATGGGGGAGTGGGTTTGGGGCGTCACAGAAAACTATTCAGTTATGGATAAGGAGAAGGTTGGTATATGGAAATGCCCATATCATAACAGCAGAGCCTGCATTCAGTTGATACAGCGAATTACTGAAAAAGAGAAAGAAATTAGTTTATAGAGTAAGAATTTTTATTTCCTGGGTTAAATGCCATACAGCTAAATAAAAGTAAAGCTTGTCTTAAATTAAACGTAAGTGCTCATCTTAAAAAACAAAATATGAAAAATGCTTTACTCAAAAGTCTGTGTACGCTAAGCGCTTTTATAATTACCACAACTTTTATATATGCGCAGGCTCCCTTATTTATTTCTGTAACACCAAACACAACTACGCCTGCAAAGCTTGATAAGTTTGAATTAAATATAAACCTTACAGCAGGCTTTACAAACGCTTACGATTATGATGATATTGCAGTGCAATGCACTTTTACATCACCCAGTGCAATTGTGTATACAGTTGATGGCTTTTACATGCAGGATTATACATTGGACGTAAACAATAACCTTATTCCATCCGGTACAAGTACTTTCAAAGTACGTTTTGCCCCAAATGAAACCGGCAGTTGGAATTATGTAGTTTCCTGTACCAACTTAGTTAGTACAACTACACAGCCTGCCCAAACTTTTCAATGTGGCTCATCTTCAGCACCTGGCTTTATAAGAAAAAATGCCACAAATTATTTAGCTTTTGATAATGGACAGCAATACATTCCTATCGGTGAAAATATGGGCTGGCAGAATGGGAACGTTGTAACAGATTATTCAAACTGGGTTACAAAGCTTAACGATAACGGAGGAAATTTTATCAGGGTTTGGATGTCGAGCTGGGCATTTGCACTTGAGTGGAAAAACGGCAGCAATAATTTTCAGGGATTAAAAAAGTATAAGCAATCAAATGCTTTTTATCTTGATTGGCTGCTTGAATATTGTAAACAAAAAAATGTGTACATCATGCTTGCGCTAAATAACCATGGGCAGGTTTCCACAAATGTAAATCCGGAATGGAATAATAATCCTTATAATGCAGCAAATGGTGGCCCGGCAACAAAT
>JBDSAQ010000496.1:0-4940 GCA_039922095.1 Ginsengibacter sp.
CATATCAAGTTCTGCCGTAAAGTTTTCAAGGTTTTCTATTTCAACATCTAATAAAAGTTGCTGGCGTAAACCAAACCTTACATAATGCAAGTTTGATTTAGTTGCTGCCACAAGTGTATTGTATAGATGGATGTGAGGGATAATTCCTCCTTTAAAATTGATTTTTAGAATATTGATATTCATGGTGGATTGGTCTGCTTTTCGCAACCTGGATTTTGATGTATGGGTTGCGCCGTTATCAAATATCAGTTTTTTTTCCTCCAGATTCACAGGTGTTTGTTATTCCGTACAAAAATAACTGTACAACATAGGAAGCCGGAGCGCCTGGGTAGCAGTGTCGGTAATAAGTTATTCAATGATATTCCAAAGCAACAGAATAGTAAATACTGTTGCTTTCATCTATAATTTTATGGAACTGCGGTCACTGTCCAGCTACCGGTTCGCCGGCTCCAGATGATTGCATAATCTCTGCCATGTAACAGCTTAAATGTTTTTGATTGGTTATTGTTATCAAAACGCAGCCACCCATAATTATATATTTCAAACTTGAATACAAAGGGTTGCGTGGTTTTTAAAGGCACTGCGGAGTAATTTTTGCCATCATCTGATAAATAAACAGTCATTTCATTATTACCATAAAGGGAGAGATAAATCCAACTGGCATCATCGGCTGCCGGCGGCGGATTTTGCTGAGGTTGTGGTACAGACGGCGTAGTACTGCCCCCTGCGGTTTGTGTTAAGCCCTTAGCGTAACGCCATCCGTTTGATATCGCATTTAACCTGTCAGCTTTTGCCGGATGTGATGTGCTGGCCCGTGGACTGGCTATTTTTTCCATTGCCGCATTTGCTTCATTTAAAGTTGCCCCAAGTTTTGCCATAACATAACCCGAAAAATAATCAGCCTCAATTTCTTTTGGAGGAGTGCTGCCGCGTGCATCCAGTACATGGTTCCTGTAATGATGTCCCATCTCGTGGGCCAGTACACTTATTGATGCCCATTTGGTTTGAGCATAATTATCTAAGTCTTCAAGAAAATCATTATCATAAATGATATACCGCTGGTTGCGTATAATAGTAGCATACGCATTGTTGATACCATTTTGTTCCTGTAACCTGAAATTTTCTTTCCAGTTGATACTATCAAGCATTGTATTGATGTAGCCTCCCGCTTCATATACAGAGGAAAAATTCGTTTTCATTGATTTGGGTGGAACAATTATTCCGCATTGATTTACCCGTTGAGCACCGGCTGTAGTAACATTTATTATTACCAGCAGTAAGAAAATTTTTTTCATGAAGGCTTGTTATAAAATGATTTAAATGCGTTACTTATTAATCATTAAAACAATAACTAAGCCAACGCACTTCACATAAGGGAACCCTATAAACCCGGTAGGTGGGTGAATTACCCGGAGCACATATTAATTTATGTCTATGATACATCAGACTCAAAAATATTTTTTTTATAGTTTGGATAAGCAAAGATTAACGTCTGTTGTCGCTTTTTAGAAACATTAAGTGTTTTTCAAGGATCGGGTGGCTTATGAGCATCTTGTTTAATAATGCTCCATTCAAATATCGTTGAGGAAAAAAGATTGAGTGCGTACGCAAATTTCATTAAAGGCCTGAATGATCGGTCACGTTCTTTTCTCTTAATACTGGAAAATGTGTTTCTTTTGCAAAAGAAAGCTATTATAAGTCTTACATGTCAAGACTAATAAAAATATAAACCTGGCCGTATGATCAAATTATTTTCTGTTTCAATTTTAGCAATTGCAGTTCTTGGTGTTTGCTCTTTCTTTAAAAAAAGTATTGAAAATTTAGGAGTAATCCGCACATCAATTCCCGAAACTAAATTGCAATCCCAAACTGTTTATGAAATGCGTGTTTATTATGCAGCCCCTGGTAAATTAGAAGATCTCAATGCCCGTTTTCGTAATCATACGATGCGCATTTTTGAAAAACACGGCATGACCAATATTGGATACTGGATTCCTGTTGAGAATCCCGAAAACAAATTGGTTTATATATTATCATATCCGGATCGTGAAGAGAGGGATGCATCATGGAAAGATTTTAGTGCCGATCCTGAATGGCAGGCCGTAGCAAAAGCATCGGAAGTAAATGGAAAAATCGTAACGAAAGTTGAAAGCACTTTTATGCTCACCACAGATTATTCACCAGCTTTACAAATGGTAGCCAGCCCTCAACCGCGTACTTTTGAATTGCGTACTTATACTGCATCGGCGGGTAACCTTCAAAATTTACACGACCGTTTCCGCAACCATACATTAAAGCTTTTTGAGAAGTATGGCATTTCAAATATTGCCTACTTCCAACCTATGGATAGTACCAACGAAAAGAGTAGTAAGCTTATTTATTTAATAGCCCATAAAGATAAAACAACAGCAGATGAATCGTGGAAAGCTTTCAGGGAAGATCCTGAGTGGATAGCGGCTAAAAGCGCCTCTGAAGTAAAGGGCGGCGGTTCGCTTACTACTAAAGTTGAATCTGTATTTATGATACCTACAAATTACTCGCCCATAAAATAGCTCTGATAGTTCTAAAATCTTAGGTTGCTTTCCTTCCGGTACATTGCGCCATTAATGGATGGCAATAGTGAGAAATTAAATATTCCCAACGCATATAACCACATCAATTTTTTATGATAACTGTAAGAAAAGCTTCACAGGTTGATGCAACTTTTATTGCACAACATGCACATCGGCTGCTCGATTTTAAATTGCCTGAATGGCGTAAAGACGAAAGAGAAGATATGGTTAAAGCGGACATACATCATATAACAAAAGCATTGAGAACCGATGATGCAGATGATTGTGTTTTTATTGCTGAAGATGAAACCGCTAAGCCAATAGGGTTTTTACGGGTGGTAATGCAAACAGATTATTACACTGGGGAACAACACGCTCATGTAAATGATATTGTAGTAATAACAGAAGCACAAGGAAAAGGTGCAGGTAAATTGTTGCTTGAAAAAGCAGATGAGTGGGCGGAAGACAGACAAGCACGCTGGATAACCTTAAATGTGTTCAATGAAAATTTTCGGGCACGCTCAGTTTATGAAAAAGCAGGTTATGAAATTGAATGGATTAAATATTTAAAGCACCTAAAAAAAATTAGAATCTTCACGAGCCAATTTCATTGATATGCTCTTGCCACAAGCTTGGCCATTTGGCGGTATTAAGACCAAACAACTGAAGCATAGCCAACGGCGTAGACTAATCCTTATGGCTTTACAATTTGTTCTTTACCATCTGCATTTTTTATTTTGAGAAAACCACCGCTTTCTTTTGAAAGTAATTGAATATATCCATCTGCTTCATTGGAGAAGCTAAGCCCACCGCCATCTTCCGCCGCATCTATTTTCACGGATGGTTACCCTTTACTGTTTATTAACCGGAACAATATTCCACCCGGATAATTGACACCATCTTTTTCTATTGGGTTGTGAAAAGTAATGCTCGCTCTTAATTTCCCCGAGCCGTCTGTAATTTCCAACCCACTTCCCCTAAGCACTTCAAGTTTATTTTTTTCATACTGCCGTCCCGTTGCTGTGTTCATTTTTGCAAGTAGCAAGGTCATGATAATAAGATTAATCACTGTTAAAGCAATAGCAATGCGTTGCATTTTCATGGCGTTGATTTTTTAATGATATTAAGTTACACTATTTTGGAAAATGGGTCGTCAATACAATAAGCCCTCGCTTGTTATTATTTTTGTTGATGTTCTGGTATATAGTTTTGATGGTGGAAAAGTGATGCTCGTTTATAAATAACTCAGCCACCAATTTGTATGTGTACGTTTGTATTCACTAAACCATTTGCATACAGGATACAGACAAAGAACAATGCATATCCATATTAAATACACAAACCCGAGAGAAACTCCTTCACCGGGAATAATGAAATTGGGAATCTCTTGCCCGGTGTGCATACCCTCCTGTACGGCATGACCTCTTGCAAAAAATAAACCGGCAGATACCGCATGAATAAGAAAGAAATGAAGCACGTAATATAAAAAAGGAACACGCCCATAGACTGTTATAAACCGTGACAGGCGGTTGTTTGCATTGGTTGTAAACGCAAGAAAAACTAACGCCAGCCCCACGGTTGCACACATATATAATAAAGATGGCGGGTATTTACGCAGATTGATAAAGGAAAGAAAAGTGTACAAACTATTTTTTTGTATTGACCATTTACCGGGATCACCATAAGTATTTGTATATCGCAAAACCACAAAAAACAAAAGCACAATGCAACCAAGCAGTATCAGCATTTTCTTTCTTTTGTTGCCGTCAAACTTTAGAAATAATTTTCCAAAACAATAACCCATCACCATTAAACCACTCCAGGGAAGGAAAGGATAAAATATCAACAGGCTGCGATCGTTGGTGAGCTTGTATATACCCGGCATATGAAGCATGCTGTACCACCATGCTGGTTGTTCTTTCAAATGTGCTTCATAATAATCGAGCATATTGTGACCAAGAATAATAATTGCACCGATAATGAGAATAGCAGTATAAGGCAGCCGTATTAAAAGCCCGAGAATTATCATGCTAACGCCAATTGCCCAGATAACCTGTAAAGCCAGGAAGCTGAAATGATAATCAAAACTAAATTCAGGATTAACAATAAGTATCTCTACAAATACGAGCCAAACACCTCTTTTCAAAAGAAAGCTGCTTAATTCTTTTTTCGTTTTTCTCAGGCTTTGAAAATAAATGGAAACGCCTGCAAGAAAAACAAAGTTCGGTGCACACAAATGTGTTATCCATCTTGTAAAATATAAAAAAGGAGTTGTTGTAGCAAGATTTAAGGGATCCTGTGTCCATGCAGTTGTGTGAAAGAAATCACGTGTATGATCGAGCGCCATAACAATCATGATAAATCCCCTGAGCAGGTCAATTGAATTTA
>JBDSAQ010000497.1:0-11803 GCA_039922095.1 Ginsengibacter sp.
TACCGGGGTTTCAAAAGGTGGGCAATTATGGCGCTTATGTGGAAGGCTGGGGCTTGTATGCCGAAAGCCTGGGATCACAACTTGGATTGTACACTGATCCTTATCAGCATCTTGGTCAATTGTTTGGTGAGATACACAGGGCTATTCGCCTTGTTGTAGATGCTGGCATGCACCACAAAGGCTGGACCCGGGAGCAAGCCATACAGTATAGTTTAGATAATGAACCAATAACAGAAGCAGGTGCTATACAGGAGGTAGAGCGCTATATTGCTATGCCCGGCCAGGCATTGTCTTATAAGATTGGCGAGCTAAAAATACTGGAGATGCGCAGCAAAGCACAAAAGGCATTGGGCAAAGATTTCAATATTCAATCCTTTCACGATGAAGTACTGAAAGATGGAGCTATGCCGCTGCAAATTTTTGAGAATAAAATAAATAATTGGATACAGAGACAACTTCAGGAAATTAAGTAAGCAGAGACCATCGAATTATTATAACTTCTACACTGATTCATTATCATAACCCGTTATAGCTTTATTTCTATGAGTTCTAAAAAAAATAAACCTGTATTTGACAAGCGCATTTTTTGGGATGTTGATTTTGAAAAACTAAATTATGATGACAAAACTTCTTTCATAATAGAAAGGGTGTTTGAGAGGGGTGATGTTGAAGACATACGTCAATGCAGAAGGTATTATGGGGATGAATTGATAAAAGAAGTGTTGATAAAAGCCAAATGGTTATCGCTGCATAGCATTTATTTAGCCTGTGCTTTATTTGATAACGAACCTACCGATTACCGATGTTACATTACAGCACAATCGAACCCGAATCACTTCTCGTATTAAAAGAACTGATGCAATTGCCGGCTCTCAATGATTTTAATTTGGTTGGTGGTACTGCTCTTGCTTTATACTATGGTCATCGTTTATCAGTTGATCTGGATCTATTTTCTGCAACACCCTTCGCCAATGAAGATATAATACCAGTGCTTTCGGAAAACTTAAAAGGCTTTAACTACCGTAATGCCTCGAATCCTGTCGGCCTTTTTTGCAGAATTGGTAATACAAAAGTTGACTTTATTAAACATCACCACCATCCGCTTTTTGACGAATGTTTATTAATTGATGGCATCAGGATGCTGAGCCCCAGGGAAATCATGGCAATGAAAGTGGCAGCAATTTTAAAACGGGGAGTGAAAAAGGACTTTTGGGATCTAAACGAATTATTTAAACATTTCACCGTTCAGGAATGTATTGCCTCCTATAAAAAAAAATATCCTACTCAGGAATTACTCATTTCAATTCCATATGCCCTTACTTATTTTGCAGATGCTGATGAAAGTGAGGAACCAATATCCCTGAAAGGGCAAACATGGGCCTCAATTAAAAAGACAATTCAGAAGAAAATAAATGAGTATTTGAAATAGATAAACGGCATGCCTTTAAATCACAAATAACCTTTACAATTTACTGCCCCGCATTCACATTTTAATTTGCCGTCATGGTGTGTTGGGCCATAATTACAGATTAATTCTTCACCTTTATTTATTTCTCTTAAGATATAAAATTCAACCCGGCTATAGCAAACCCTCATATATGTGTTTAGCCGGCATGAATGATTTACGTATCTAAGCTCATTGGGGTTAACCGATGCATATATGCCCGGCCATCTCCAAACTCAACCATGGCAACACGTTTTGGTTTTGGCAGCCCTCTTTCTTGCTTCGAGGAGAGTAATTATTTCTCCGCCTAAATTTCCAATTTCTCTCTTTGCAGGAATCCGTTGTAAAGCAAAGGCGCCGTTACCATCAATTTTGCCTGGCTTAACCTTTAAGAGATTGAGAAGTTGACCGTTTAAACTTTTTAGCTACTGAGTAATTTTTTCTTTTTTAAACCGTTAATTGTTTTGTATAAGATAGAAATAATATTTTATTAAAAGACTTTGCTGAAACAGTTACTCACCACAAATAGCTTTGGTTTAAGCAAAAAAAGTAATCCTGATAATAAAATCAACTTTTTTATGAACTTTCATTTATTGATTTTTCTTTTATATTGCACGCTTATTTAATTTTGAAACCCTTGAATTATGATATTTGAAAATTATAAAGTCCCATATCCGGTTAATGAAATTTATGCAAAGAAAATTGCATACTTTTCAATGGAGTTTGCTGTTCATCAACCCTTAAAAATTTACAGCGGAGGTTTGGGTTACTTATCCGGATCTCATTTAAGAAGCGCTTATGAGCTAAAGCAAAACCTTGTAGGCGTAGGTATTCTTTGGAAATATGGATATTACGACCAGGCAAGAAATCAGGATCAGACTTTGCAGGTACAATGGAACGAAAAGATTTATAATTTTTTGGAAGATACAGGGATACTTTTCTCTATAACTATACATGATCATCCGGTGTGGGTAAAGGCATGGTATCTTAACCCTGAGACCTTTAAAAGTGCGCCTTTATTTTTGCTGAGCACTGACCTTCCTGAGAATGATTATGTTTCTCAAACAATATCTCACCGTTTGTATGATGGCAATGTGGCTACTAAAGTGGCCCAATTTATTTTACTTGGTATAGGTGGTGCCAAGTTAATGGATGTGTTAGGCTTTAACCCTGACCTGTATCACATGAACGAAGCGCATGCAATTAGTGCTGCCTTTTATCTGCATAATAAATTTGGTAATGCAGAGGATGTAAAAAAACGGTTGGTATTTACCACACACACACCTGAAGAAGCAGGGAATGAAAAGCATGATATGTATTTATGCGAAAAGATGAGCTATTTCTGCGGAATGCCTTTGGATGAGGTAAGAAGAGTTACCGGTATTACAGATGATCTTTTCAATCATTCCTTAGCTGCTTTACGAATGGCAAGACTTGCCAACGGAGTTTCTCAGTTACATGGTGAAGTTAGCAGGCAAATGTGGTCCAGATATGAAAATATATGCGAAATAAGGGCTATTACAAATGCTCAAAACTGGAGATACTGGGCAGATAAACAATTATACAAAGCCAAAGAAGAACAAAATGACACCTGGTTTGATGATAGAAAAAATTATCTTAAAAAGCGGGCTTTGGATATTGTGGCAGACCAGACAGGGAAGCTTTTTGATTCAAAAGTTTTAACCATAGTTTGGGCAAGAAGGTTTGCGGGCTATAAAAGAGCAGAACTTATCACCCGGGACAATAAACGCTTTGAAGCTTTATTAAATAATAAAAAATACCCGGTTCAAATAATATGGGCTGGTAAACCATATCCATTGGATTATCCTGCTATAAGTGACTTTAATCATTTGGTGCATCTTAGTAAAAGATATAGCAATGTTGCAGTTTGTATTGGGTATGAGCTAAACTTAAGTAAACGCTTAAAACAGGCATCTGATATATGGCTGAATAATCCGAGGGTACCAAGAGAAGCAAGTGGAACAAGTGGTATGACAGCGGCTATGAATGGCAGCATAAACCTGAGTACTAATGATGGATGGATATGCGAATTTATAAACCATGGGAATAATGGTTTTGTAGTACCTCCGGTAGATTATGCTAATATGCGTGTGCAGGAACAGGATGAATATGATCTCAATAAGATTTATGAAATACTTGAAAATGAGATTTTGCCATTATACTATGATAACCATGATACCTGGCGACAGGTAGTTAAAAATGGTATGAGAGATGTTCAATTTCAATTTGACAGCAACCGGATGGCGAATGAATATTATGAGATATTGTATAAATAATATGTACTATCAATTTTAGAAATCTGTTCAAAAAAAAATCCTGCAGGTTATGCAGGATTTTCAGAAGTTTTACCCTCTCAAAAATTAATTTTCATTCTTTGGTTTATTGTCTTTCACAAGATTATAGATCCATATCACTATGGTTGGGTTTTTCAATTGGATAGGTTGTTTCAAGGATTTGAATAAAAAGAAGTTGACTGATATCGGATTGGTTTTTCCTGGATTGGGAAACGGTTCTTTTCAGTGGATGTTTGGATAATTTGTGATTAATGTTTGTTGAACACCAATCAACTTCTGCAACAAAGATACACCCGGTGCTTTCTTTGTACAAGAGCATTAATGCTCTATTTATAAAGTATGGTTTCTACTGTGCCTATAGTAGATTAACTTATATAATTATGGTATTGTTCCGCCTGGTATCAAGAGTTATTACGAATGTACAAGGCCGGTGATTAATGCTGTAAGGATTGATGTGACAGGCTGATATAGTGAAACGACCGTATAAAGGGTTCACTTTTTTTGTAGCATATAATAGCTAATTTTACTAATAAAAAATAATGGATATTCAAAAAGATCAACCTAACCAGCTTAATATAGAAATTTCAGAAGAAATTTCAGAAGGTGCATATGCAAATCTTGCAATTATAACCCATAGCCATGCTGAGTTTATTGTGGATTTTGTAAACGTGATGCCCGGTACCCCTAAGAGTAAAGTAAAAAGCCGGATAATTCTCACTCCTACACATGCAAAACGTTTTATGAAGGCAATGATCGATAATGTAAAAAAATTTGAAGCATCTAATGGAACAATACAGGACATTGAAGCTGTTGAGTTGCCATTTAATTTCGGCGGCCCTACTGCACAGGCATAAATAATATACAGTTTTACAGAGAAAACAATGAATATAAGCTTGATAAAAACCATAAAACACAACTATGTCATTTGTTCAGGCTGATGATCATCCAACCGATACAAAGCTTTTCTGCAAAAGCACTATTCATATTTTAAGATGCGCTATCAGGAAGTTCAATAGTTTGCACAATTAGCCTGTCTTTTATAAAAGTTATGGCTGTTTTGCCATGAGGTTTGGGAATACCATTTATATCAAGGTTGACAAACACTAATTTTTCAATGTTTAAAATGGGTTCACGGGTAAGCATATTTCTCACTTCGCAACGCATGCTTAAAGATGTATTGCCAAAATGAGTAGCTATTATTCCTATTTCAATTATATCTCCCTGCTTTGGAGCCTTTATAAAATTAATTTCAGAAATAAATTTAGTAACCACGTATGGGTTTTCGAGTTGAACAATAGCATAAATCACTGCTTCTTCATCAATCCATTGCAGTAACCGTCCTCCAAATAAACTATGATTTGGATTCAGGTCTTCAGGCTTAACCCATTTGCGGGTATGAAAGTTCATTTTAGATTCTTGTGTCTCCATTTATGATCCTTGGTTTTTTAAATATTAATACGGCATTACAAAATTTTGATCAATTAGTTTCAGGTAAAGTACTTCCTTCAAAATTACTAATGTCTATTATCTTCCCTGTTATATTTATCTATCTTATCTTAACTGCTTATATCGAAAACTGAAACCGGATTAATTAATAGTATATGAATTATGAGATATCCTGATAAAAAAATTGCTTCTCCTTTTATGGTGATACTGGCCTTTGCCGTGGTTTATATTGTTTGGGGCTCTACCTATTTTTTTATTCAAAGGGCCGAGAAAGGCTTTCCCGCTTTAATTCTTGGGGCTTTCCGGTTTATTGCGGCAGGTGTTTTAATGCTGGGCTGGAGTTTGCTAAAAAAGGAAAACTTATTTGTCAAAAAAGATATTAAAAATGCTATTGTATGCGGAATACTTATGTTGTTCATAGGTAATGGAGTAGTTATTTGGGTTGAACAATATTTACCAAGTGCCGTAGTTGCAATTATGGTTTCATCAGCTCCTGTTTGGTTCGTATTATTAGATAAGCCGATGTGGAAACAGAATTTTAGCAGCAAAAGTATTTTAGCAGGATTGATAATAGGCTTTGCGGGTGTGATACTATTGTTCAGTGAAAAAATTAAAGAAGCTTTTTCTACCGGCGGCAATCATTCAGAATTAATTAGTTTGGGTTTACTTATTATAGGGGCTATAGCATGGGCAGGTGGCTCACTTTATTCAAAATATAAAGGCACAAGTGGTTCGGCTTCAGTAAACATAGGCTGGCAAATGCTTGCAGCGGGTGTAGCTTTTATACCTGGTGTAATTTTGAGGGGCGAAGCGTATCATTTTGAATGGCAAAATATTCCCGGTGCTGCATGGTTCTCTGTTTTCTATTTAATTTTCTTTGGGTCAATTGCCGGTTTCAGCGCTTATGTATGGCTGCTGCAGGTAAGGCCTGCAACGCAGGTGAGCACTTATGCTTATGTAAACCCGGTAGTGGCGGTTTTATTAGGGGTGTTTTTCGCAAACGAAAAAATATCTCTTCTCCAGGTCATTGGATTGATAACTATATTGGCAAGTGTTTTAATGATCAACCTTTCTAAAAACAAAAAAAGTACAGATAATCAAAACGAAACAGGTAAAACTATAGCCCTAGAAAATAAGATAGATGTCTCAGCAAAATAAAATATGCGCCGCAAAGTAGGTGTCTTTTATTATCGTTTATCTTGTATCGGTTTCCTACACTGAGATTCGGTGTTATTATTAATACAACTTTTTAAACCATATTCAAATGTTCACTGGTATTGTTGAAGCAACAGGTAAAGTAATCTCGATTGAAAAGCACGGGGCAAATAAAACATTTTGGATAGAGAGTTCCATTTCTTCACAATTACACATTAATGAAAGCATATCTCACAATGGAGTATGCCTTACCATAGAAGAAATACAAAATAATACGCATAAGGTAACAGCTATAAAGGAAACTATTGAGAAAACTAATATTGAAGAATGGCAGCCTTCTGATATGATAAACCTTGAAAGATCAATGATGATTAATGGCAGGATAGATGGGCATATTGTGCAGGGCCATGCAGACTGCACTGCAAATTGCAATGAGAAAAATGAAACAAATGGAAGCTGGGAATTCACATTTGAATTCGGTAAAAAATTTGCGCCTTTAATTATTGAGAAAGGATCAATTTGTGTTAACGGCGTAAGTCTTACAGCTTTCAACGTGAAAAAGAAAAAATTTACAGTGGCTATTATCCCGTATACTTTTGAACATACAAATTTTTGTGCGATACAAAAGGGCTCACGGGTTAACCTTGAGTTTGATGTACTTGGCAAGTATGTGCAGCGAATACTGTCAATGAAAAAATCAGCTACTTAAAAATATAAACTGACGGAGGTTTTAATCCTATTATAATACTGTTATGCTTTTCCAAAAGAACTGAATCCCCCGTTTTGGAATTCAGTAAAAATTGATTTGACCTATCAAAATCGAATTCAGGAAAAACCGGGAGTATACTATCAGAAGAAGTAACAACTACATTAGATATTGCATCATTTTTTGAAATTTCTTTTTTAGACAGGGTGATATAATCCTGAATATTTGAACTATTAAGAGTATGCATGTAATCGTTAATAGTGTATAAATTTTTTTGCGAGCTTCCTTTTTTATTACTGTACGCCCTAAAGAGTAATGCCCCTTTATATTGAGATGGCTGATTGATTAAATAAATGGGTTTCTCACTGCTATTTACTTCTGTTAATACCTTTAAATAATCTTTAGAAAAGTTACCGCCATTGATATAGTCATTTATAGTTGAAAATAAAAACCCGGTATAAATACAAATTGCAACTGGTAATGCAACCATCATAGTTTTTTGATTACGTACTGAAGAAAGAACTATAGCGAGGAACATTATTGCAAATACCGAAGAAAAATAAATATACCGTTCAGATTCAGAATTGTGTGAGTTGATTCCAAAAACTACGGCAGGTGAATAGGCTAAAAACCACGCCCCAATAATTAGCAAGCAGAAAAAAAACAGATGCCTGTTTTTGTTTTTCATAATAAAGAGAAAGTATATAAATAACAATGCTGCTATTACAGATAATGATATAAATATTGCAGTGCTTTGAAACGGTGGTATAAAATTTCTAAAGAAAAGAACGATACAATTTTTAATTAGATGCAGTATGCCAGGTGATAGAAAAACACCGTTGCCATAAGGCGTTATTTCTAACTTATCAATAAAAATAATTTTAATTAAAAACCATAAAGCAAACAGAATGAAATAAGGCGCTACATAGCTTATAACTGGTTTATTTTTTAGTGTTAACCTGATTTTTAAATAGTATGCAATTGCCAGGATAATGAAAGGAAGTGTCCAACTGATCTCATAAGAAAACAGAGCCAGTAAAAAAAAGAGCAGGCTCACAATTAATAACCCCAGTCTGCTAAAATTAGCTTTTAGAAAAAATAATAAAGCAAGGGTACAAAACAAAGTTACTATCAGTCCGGCTCTGCCTAATAAATAACACAGAGGCTCACTGTGAATGGGGGATAGAAGAAAATGCAAAAAGAAAATATAACAGGTATAGTCAGTTTTTAATTGCGCCGGGTTTACATATTTAAGTAATGTTCTAAAAGTGTATGTGGCTATAATAGTATTAAATAAATGTAACAGTACGTTAGTAACATGATACCCGGTTGCGCTGGTTTTGTAAAAAAAATTATCTGATAAAAAAGAAAGCTTAACAGTAGAGCCACGGGTAAGATCTGACATAAAGTTATTATGAGGATCTGCAACAAAAATATCCTCATCATAAAAAAAAAGCTTAGTACATAAATACAATAAAGCAGCAGCCGACAAAAAAAATATAATAACAGCAACCTGAGTTTTATTAAAAGAAAACAGATCCTTTTTACTCATAAAATTGTTTCACTTTGGATGCTATTAATATTACATCTGTTTCTGAAAGATCAGGAAAAAGCGGAAGCCTTAATAAACAATCTGAAAAGCGCTCTGCATTAGGAAGCTTAATGTTTTTATTATAAGAAAGATAAAAGCTGCTTGTATGAAGGGATACATAATGAAACATAGACTCTATTAGCCGGGTTTTAAGGAATAACATCAGGGCAGTTCTTTCTTCTATACTTTTACAAACTATGTAAAATATATGAGCATTGTTATCAGAGTGCAATGGCTGCCGGGGAATTTGTATTTTAAATTGTTCTTCCAATGCCTTTAATTCTTTGAAATAGATATCCCATAACAGTTTCCGCTTATCCTGTATATTTTGTAAAGAACTAAGCTGAGCAAATAAAAATGCAGCAGTGATCTCCGAAGGAAGAAAAGATGAACCTACATCCACCCAGGAATATTTATCAACCTCACCTCTAAAAAATGCTGCCCTGTTAGTCCCTTTTTCCCAGATTATTTCTGCCCTGTCGTAAAACGCTTTATCATTTACCACAAGCATTCCACCTTCCGCACACTGAATATTCTTTGATTCATGAAAAGAGAAAGCAGCAAAGTGCCCAAAGGTTCCTATAGGTTTTTTTACCCCATTTTTATCAATATAAAAATTATCAACAGCCTGGGCCGCATCTTCTATTACAATTAAATTATTAAGGCGGGCAAAATTTATTATCGCTTCCATGTTGCAGCTCATACCTGCATAATGCACCACCACTATAGGTTTAGTTTTTGGTGAGAGTAACTCCGGCAACCTCGTTTCATCAATATTTGGATGATCGGCGGAACTATCTGCAAAAACAATTTTTGCTCCGCGTAATACAAAAGCATTTGCTGTTGAAACAAAAGTGAATGAAGGCATTATAATTTCGTCTTCCGGTTGTATGCCGCAAAGTATTGCGGCCATTTCCAGCGCATCAGTACAGGAAGTAGTTAACAGGCACTTGCCAAATCCATATTTTTCCTGAAAAAAAATATGACATAAGTTGGTAAAATAGCCGTTGCCTGAAAGATGACGCCTGGCAATTGCCTGCTTAATATTCTCAAATTCCTGGCCGGTAATAAACGGCTTGTTATATGGGATAGGCATCATTTGCTTAAGTTGATAGCGGCACAAATTTAGCCCGGTAAGGAAGTAGAAATTTCATAAAACTTATTTCTGCTTTGCTTTGCTTTTTGGTGTAAGTGCGATCATTTACATTGAAGTAAGTTATAGTGTTACCCTCATTCATTTCTTCGGAAGTTGTAACGATTTTAATTTCTTTTAGATCACCCCCCCATTCTTTTAAATACCCAAGCATTTTTTCGAGTTTGCTTTCAATTGTTTTTGCTTCAAATTGATTCCCGATTTTATCTGAAATACATACCGCAGGTGTGCCTGCATAAATTTTATTGTATTCCATTTTTTTTGTAACAACAGACCCGGCCAGCGCCATTGATTTATCTTCAGCAGTAATGGGTGATACAATGCAATGGCCAACGAACCATACGTCGTTGCCGATTTGTAAAGGAGCTTCACTTTTATATTGGCATCCTTCCAACGTATCGCCAAACCTTATATGTGACCATAACTGGGAGTGGGCGCCAATTCCACAATTATTCCCTATTGATGTTCCGCCCATGCAATCAATTATGCTGTACTGGCCTATCCAGCAATTGTATCCTATGGTAAGGGGACGGCTGCCATGAAAATTTGTATGATGATGCAGTTTTGAATAATCCAGGATTTCGAATTCGTCGCATAATATCTGCACATCATTTCCAATATAAACATTATCACCTATGAGAATTCTTTTTGCTTTGCCGTTCATTCCTTTTATACTGGCCGATGGCTCAATCACCACATTATCACCTATTATTATTTGTTCCGCATCTATATTTTTAAACACAGTTTATAAATTAATTAGTTTATCAACAATATACAATGGACGGTTCTTAATACCGGCAAATATTTTTGAAATATATAAACCTATCACTCCCAGGATAAAAATGATAAGGCCGCCTAAAAACCATATTGATAATACAATACTGGTATATCCTGATACCGTTATCTTTCCCATAAAATACATGGTTAAATAGTAAAGGGATATTAAAAAAGATATGATAGAAATAATAAATCCAACCCTGATAATTATTTTTAATGGTTTATCAGAGTAAGACAAAATAATATCTGCGCCAAGGTTAAATACTTTTTTAAAATTATAAGTTGATTTGCCGCTATGCCTTGCACTATGCTCAACATTTATAAATGCTTTATTAAACCCCACCCATCTAACCATTGGGGAAAAGGCCCTCATTGGCTCTTTCATCTTTTTTAAAACTTCAATTACTTTTCGGTTGTATATACCAAAATTAGCAACACTCCCATCGTGTTTAATCCCCGTTAACCAGCTATATATTTTATAAAATAATCCTGAATAAAATTTTTTCCAAAATGAATCAACCCGATGAATTCGCCTTGCAAATACTATATCATATCCTTCCTTCGCTTTATTTAAAAGATTAGGAATTTCTTCAGGCCTGTCCTGCAAATCACAGTCCATAACAACTATCCAATCTCCGTTGCAATAATCCAGGCCAGAGGTTATAGCCGAATGTTGCCCAAAATTTCTGCTTAGCTTTATTGCTTTTATTTTTTTATCATCTTCACAAATTTGTTGCACAACCTTCCATGAATTATCTGTGCTGCCATCATCAGCCAATATTATTTCATATTGCAAAGAAGTAATGATAAGAGCAGTTTGAATACGATTAATAAGTTCGTGAATAATTTCTTCAGCCTGGTAAACGGGAATTACAACAGAAAGCAGCATAAGATTATTTCTTGAACAAAAAAGACATGACTGAGCCGGAATGAAAATTGTACTTCGGGAACATAAAAAGCCTAATTAACTATACCCTTTAAAAATAATAATATTTAGCCAATAAAAAATTTCCCTTTGGTATTCTTTAGTATTCCTCTAATCAAAAGGTTTGCGTTGCAGGCAGCAAATAACAATCTTAATTATTACAAAAATGAAATAACACAACCGGCGACAATCCACCAGTGGCATACTACAGGTAACCTACAAGAACAAAGCCTTGGATAGCCCTTTTTTTGATGTGGTTTCTGAATTGACTTGGGGGTTGGTAGGAGGTTT
>JBDSAQ010000498.1:0-25788 GCA_039922095.1 Ginsengibacter sp.
AAGGCCTTATTAACAGAATCCACGCTTAGTTTCATCAGGTAATTATCTGCATAATCAATGGCAGAAAGGATAAATGCGGCAGTGTCATTTACGCTCCTGTAAAAATTAGACATTAATCCGTTACGAAGTAATGGTTTATCCTTTTCCGGTACGTTTTCGAGGTTATTGTTATCTGTAGAATCTATAAGATAGCGGGCTAAAGCATAGTCTTTTACTGCAACCGCTTTTTCGTAAGTTTTATTATTGATGGTATGAAAAATATCTGCCCTTTCTTTTATGTCAAGCATATTCCAGTTAGTGCTAAAATTACTCCGCAGCAATATTGAATCAGCTTTTGTATGAAGGACTGGGGATAAACGGGCAAGTACCTGGAAATACTCAAAGTTATTAAATGAATCAACGGGGGTTGCAGAGATGAATGGCTCTATGAGGTCATCAGTAGTTTCGGAGCGCTCCTTGCGGATTGTTATTAGCTGGCTCAATAAATCAACATTACTATACCCCGAAGACTTTAAAGAATCTGCCAGAACTTTTCCATTTGGCAGATCAGCAATCCGCTTTGCCAAAAAGGCCTGGTTAAAATAAGCGTGCGGATCATTGGTGGCAAAAAAGTAACGGTGCACCAGTTCACCACTGGCATTAAAAAAAAGACCGCCAACAGCATCATTTTTAAAATTTGGATCCTGATAATATTTACTAACAAGCTCCTCCCAATCTGTGCCGGATACTTCCGGGCGGATAACAACAGCTTGTTTATTAATAGTAAAAGCAATTTGGTTATAAAGCGCTTCAGAGGTGGTTTTGTTTGCTTGTTTATTAAGCCTGGAATTCATTACTACCATCAGTATCTTCCCTTCCCTCCCCGCTTTTATTAATGCTTTGGAAAATGGCAGTTTTTCAATCACAGCCTGCGCATAAGCCCGTTGCAAACTGAGCAATGTAATGAGGTAAACAAAAACCAACAGGGGAAATTTCATTAGCACTATTAATCCGGGAATATTTATAATTCGTTGTTTAATATTTCTATCGGTATTACTACATGCAACATACAAAATTTTGTAGTAATTACTTTAAGGGGATCCTATGGTCATAACTTTCTTCACAGGCCGGCAGATCTTCAGTTCCCGGATGATGATAGATAATTTTTAAAAGAGATACCAATTATATTTTTGTGAAACCAAATGGAAATGTATCGAATAACTCACGCTGACGGAGCTGCTGCAACTGAAGATTGTAAAGGCAGAGAAAAATAAAACACTGAACCCTTACCATCACTTTCAATCCATATTTTTCCTTTATGCCGTTCTATTATATCCCTGCATATATAAAGCCCTAAGCCAAACCCGGAAATATGATGCTTTGATAATTCCTTAGTTCTGTAGAAACGTTCAAAAACTTTAGATTGTTCCTTCTTTGGTATGCCAATGCCAAAATCTTTTACCCCCACTATTATTGCTGATACTGTTTTTGCGGTGTAAAGAATTACTTTTTTTGCGCCGGGAGAATATTTTGTGGCATTTGATAAAAGATTGATAAGTACTTGTTCAATCCGTTGCTTATCAGCTGATATAACCTGATTTACCGGTTTGCCTTCCCTTACTATCTGGTGATTTGGTGAAACAATCTGGGATGAGGCAATGGTTTCATCAATAAGGGTATCAATATTAAATTCATTTATGTTTAGCTGTAACTGGCCACTTTGAATTTTTGATACATCAAGAAGATCCAGAAGAAGTTGTTGGAGTTTGTTTACATTTTCGAGCGCCTTTTCTATGTATTGCTTGTTAGGTTGATTATTTTCAATACTATCAAGCACCTGCAAATAGGCTTTAATGCTGGTTAAAGGGGTTTTTAATTCGTGGCTTGCTATACCAATAAACTCATCTTTTTTCTTATGGCTCTCTTGTATCTGGTCCATCAGGTTATTGAATACTAAAGACAAAGCTGTTATTTCATCTTTCCCTTCTACCACTACATGTTTTGAATAATCACCGGTTTTACTTACCTGGTTCATTATACTTACAAGGGATAAAAGGCGTTTTGAAATATAGGGCTGAATAGCAAGAGCAATTAAAAAGGCAACTCCTAATCCCACTATTAGTAATATATATGCTATCTGGTATTTCTGTTTTTTTATTGCATTAAGTTCAGTTAGTTCTACCCGCAGGCAAACGGTGCCGGTTATTTCATTATCGTTAATTATGGTGTTATATACTAAAAGATGATTGCGGACAAATTCAAATTTTTTGTTTGCCTGAACACGGGGAAATGGATATGTGCCGGTGCCGTTTTTTGAGTATGTGGCAAAAATGTTTCCCTTATTATCCAGGATAGTTGCATGTACTACATCCGGTGATATTTTTCTAAGATCTCCTAAAATTGCTTTTGCCGCGTCGTTATCTAAAAAATCTATAGCAGAAATACTATTTAGCCCAATAACATTGGCAAGGCTGATCATACTGTCGGTCTTTCGTTCTTTATATCCTTTTATATCTGAAATTATAAAAGCCGCAAAACAAAGACCTAATACCATCACGCTTGTAAAAACCTGCATCAGCACAAGTTTGCTCTTAATAGATATGTCACGGATGTTAAGCAAATTCTGAATGCTGGTTTTGATTTATTACTCTACAATAATAGCCAGTTTTAGTAACTGAGAGCTTGCTTTTAAGCCCGCTGAATTTAATGCCCTGATATTAGATTCAAATCTAAGTTTATCCTTAATGAGCACAAAATTAAAAGCTGTACCCAGTTGGGCATAACCTTGTTCTTCGCTAATGGTGAGGGTTCCGGGATTTATTTTTGTGAAAATTGAATACAGGGGGATAGAGTTGTTATGCGAAATATAGAGGATATTACAAAAGGTTATATCCTCAGCTTTGTTGAATTGCCTGATCACTATTTTTTTATCATTATAGGTTTTTGTTTTAGCAATTTCCTCTAACGGCTCATAAATTGAAGATTGGCCTACAATTCCAATGATAAATTCATTTTCAGGAACGAATGGCCCCCAGTTGATATATCTTGTAAAATTATACACGAATGCCGCCTTAAGGTTATACTCCCCCTCCATGCTTTGGGCCCGGCCAGAAGATTTACCTAAGGTTAATATTAGTATAATAAATAGAAGTCTTTTCAGCATTGTATTTGATTCCTGTAAAGGTTATTTACTAATATAAATTCACTTTAATTTTGAATATTATAGTCCGCTCCGGTTGCTCAAGAACAGTTGAATATAAAACCCCATCTGCAGCACGAAAGCCGGGGTCAAGATAAATTGAGTTAAACAGGTTGCGGATACCTATACTCGCACTTATCTTTTCATTAAAAAGTTTCTCTGTGCTTATAACACAATTTGTAAGAAAGTAACCGTCAACAGGGCCATAAGGATTTGTTAACTGAACCTGGCGTTTACCTACCCAGTTTCCAATTAAACTCAATTTTAAAAGTTCGCCTGCATGCAAATCAACACCAAGATTCCCTTTTACATTTGCAATACCTGGTAAATTCCGTTTTAAATGAGTTATTAAATTTTCTCCCTTCCCTTTTTGATAGGTAAAATTTACAAAGCCTGAAATATTATTCGACAATCCCATTTCCACTCTTGCTTCGAGGCCGTTTATATTAATTCTGCCGGGGTTCTTATCCTGATTTAAATTTACAAGATTACCAAGGATGATAACATCTCTCAGTTCATTACGAAACCCGTTTAGCTGTGCAAGAAATTTTGTTGAAAAAGGATAGATAAGATTTATTTCGTAGGTTCTTATCTTTTCAGTCTTTAATTTAAAATTAAGCGGGGCCTGGTATATTTCAGTATTGGTTGGGGCACGATAGGCTGTGCCGTACATTAGCTTAATGGTAAATTTATCATTCGGCTTATTAATTATTGCAATCCTTGGACTTACGGGGCTGCCATAATAATTGTTATAGTCATACCGGGCTCCAATGGTAAAATTTGTTTTTCCCAGCAGGCTTGTATTCAGTACATATTGCACATAACTTCCAAAGTTGTTTCTTATATCATACGCTCTTTTTTTAAATGTGGAGTAAAGATTGAGCAGTGTATCACGTCCATCGAGCAAATAAATAGTAGTAGAATCGAAATTAATTTTCCTGCTCCCTTGTTCTACATTATCTCTGTAATATTGAATTCCTGCTGAAAATTGCTGATTTGCATCAGGGGAATAATTCATAAAAATCTCTGTTCTTACCTGGCTTGAAGAGCTTGTGGTTGGTACACGTATAAGTTTTCTTCCATCAAGAGTAAGGTAGGCATAAGATTTATTCCCGATACCAGTTTCCCTGTACACTGCTCTTGCCAGTATATTTAATTTTGCATTGGGTGTAAATTCACTTTGAATATATGTACTGGTAGAATAAGGTTCTTCCAAACCCGATTTCTCTCCTCTTACATCTCTTGCTAAAAGTCCGATTATACCTTTGTTTTTATTCCCCTGGTCAGGAAGTCCGAGGAATACAGTAGGGCTATTTAAAAATGTGCCCCAGCCCATTGGAGTAGTATAACTTCTAAAGCCAAAAGTTGATTTAAGCTTACCAAGGGTATAAGTGATAGCGCCATTTAAAGAATACGCTTTATCTATATAAGAACCTGTATAATCCGGATCCCTGTTAGAAAATACAGGGCCATCTGTACTATACAGGGAACCGGAAAAAGCAATATCGAAATTTGATTTTTTTATACCATACATTACCTTATCAATAGAGGTATTAAAAGTGCCATAGCCTTTTTCATAATGCAGGCCGTTTATATCTTCCCCTTTTTTAGTAATAATATTGATAACTCCGCCAAATGCATTAGCGCCATACAAAGCCGAGGCGGGCCCCCATATTACTTCTATCCTCTGTACGTTATGAAGGCTGTATGCGGGGCCTCCCATATCATTACTTCCTATTATATTATTTTCAGGTATTCCATCAATCATTAATAAAGCCCTGAGATTTTCAGCGCCATACATCCCCCGAAAATATATCAGGGTCGGTGCGTATCCATTTAAATGGATAAAATCAATTCCCGGAATGTCACGTAATGCATCTTCAAGTTGCTCATACCCTCTATCTTCAATTTGTTTGGCAGTAATAACATTCATAGTAGACGGAGCTTCACTTATTTTTTGTTCTGAGCCTGTGGCGGTAATTACTTTAATATCCATAAGGGCTTCAAGAGAAAGCTCCGAGAGCTTTATGACCTTTGCCACCGTATCTTTTTGGGCATTTACAATATAGGCATGAATAAAAAAATGAAAGAGATAAACGTTTTTTTCATACATAAAAATTGATACAATACATATAGTTTTTATACCTGATGC
Organism: Ginsengibacter sp.; assembly: GCA_039922095.1. Taxonomy (GTDB): domain Bacteria; phylum Bacteroidota; class Bacteroidia; order Chitinophagales; family Chitinophagaceae; genus Ginsengibacter. Next base: position 5,331 of record JBDSAQ010000498.1, read on the forward strand.
AAGATTACTGTACTTTTTTTATAAATGATATTAACTTGTAATACAAAATTTTGAGATAATATTTTCAATCCTTAAGTCGTAATAAAATTGTATAAAGTTGTATAAGAGTAGTACAAAAACCATTAAAAATGAGTTGGCCCAATATTTTTTTTCGACTCATTCAACATCAAAGATAAATCGGGTTACTCTTTATACCCTTATGTATATAGCGTAAACTAAACATAAGCATCAACCGTTATCTTTCAATCTAAATATGTAGTTTTGACGCATTTAACTTTTATCAGTTTTTATTTTAATCAAATGAATTCCTTTAGACTAAAACATGGTTAAAACGGTAACTAAGATAGGTGTACTTACATCCGGCGGTGATGCCCCCGGCATGAATGCTGCAATACGGGCAGTGGTTCGCACAGGGAACTATTTCGGATTAGATATTTATGGAATCAGGCGTGGCTTTTCCGGTATGGTTGAAGGAGATATTGGTAAGATGGAAAGTAAAAGCGTGGCTAACATTATACAAAGGGGTGGCACTATTTTAAAAACCTCCCGCTGCCCTGAATTTTTTAAAAAAGAAGGAAGGGAAAAAGCCTATGAGCATTTAAAAACTCATGGCATTGATTCGCTTATAATAATCGGTGGAGATGGTTCGTTCAGGGGTGCCCAAATTTTTAGTAATGAATTTGACATACCATGTATTGGTTTGCCGGGCACTATAGATAAAGATATTGCAGGCACTGATTTTACTATAGGTTTTGATACAGCAGTAAATACTGCTGTAGAAGCTATTGATAAAATACGTGATACCATGGATGCTCATGATCGCTTATTCATTATTGAAGTAATGGGGAGAGATTCAGGATATATTGCTTTACACAGTGGTATTTCCACCGGGGCTGAAAACATTCTGATCCCCGAAAGAAGAACAGATATAGAGGCAGTTATTATTGCACTTACTGAGAAAGAAAGAAGGCAAAAACTGGTTAATCTTATTGTAGTGGCTGAAGGTGATGGCTTTGGCGGAGCAGACGAAGTGGCTAAAATAATAAAAGAAAGAATGCCTACACAGGATGTTAGAGTTTGTGTTTTAGGCCACATTCAGCGTGGGGGCTCTCCAAGTTGCTTTGATCGTGTAATTGCCAGCAGGATGGGGTATGCAGCAGTTGAATGCCTTATAGAAGGCCGCCATAATGTTTTTGTTGGTATAATAAATAACCGCATGCATTATATACCCCTTAACGAAGCTGTAAAAAAGAAACAAAGAATTAATGAAGAATGGATGACGATTGTAAAAATATTATCAAGCTGATTTTTTATATCTTCAACTTTAAATTAATTAATCAACGAAGATTACTAAATATAAAAAATTGTTCACCTGCAATGTTAATCTGGTAATCATTTTGCAATTTTTCTTCATAATAAGTTACCATCAAATTCATAAGAAGTTTCACCCATAATTATTATTACCAATGAAGATGTCAAAAACATTAAGTAGTTACATGCATAATACCAAAGATATACAGGCCAGCATTGAGCACTCAATAAAACGAACTAAAATAGTTGCAACGGTAGGTCCTTCATGTGATACTTATCCAAAATTACTTGAGCTTGTTAAAGCCGGGGTTAATGTTTTCCGTCTGAATTTTTCTCACGGAAGTCATGAGGATAAAACAAAGATCATTGATCTGATAAGACAAATAAATAATACTGAACCTTATAATATAGCAATTCTCGCAGACCTTCAGGGCCCAAAACTACGGGTTGGTGAAATAGAAAATGATGCTTTGGAAATTAACGCAGGTGATATTTTAACCTTTACCAATACCAAATGCATTGGTACGATAGAAAAGATATACGTAAGCTATCCTAACCTGCATTCTGATGTAAAGCCTGGCAATCTTATCATGATAGATGATGGAAAACTTGAAGTACGGGTTACTGAAATTTTACCTTCCAACGATGTGAAAGTAGTGGTGGTAATGGGTGGAACATTATCTTCAAAAAAAGGAATTAATCTGCCGGATACAAAAATTTCTTTACCTGCTCTCACAGAAAAAGACCTGATTGATCTTGACTTTATAATAGCACAGTGTGTTGACTGGATAGCGCTTTCATTTGTGCGCCAGGTTAAAGATATTACAGAGTTAAAAGGTATTTTAAAGGCACACAATTGCAAAAGTAAGGTTATAGCTAAAATCGAAAAACCTGAAGCATTAATTAACATCAGAGATATAATTATTGAAAGCGATGGTATTATGATAGCCCGCGGTGATCTTGGTGTTGAGCTGCCTGTAGAGAAAGTGCCTTTGATACAAAAAGAACTGATACGTAAATGTATGCACCGGGCTAAGCCTGTAATTGTTGCTACCCAAATGATGGAGAGCATGATTGACAGAATTAAGCCTAACCGGAGTGAAATAAGCGATGTTGCCAATGCAGTACTGGAGGGTGCTGATGCGGTAATGCTAAGCGCCGAAACCGCTACAGGCATGCATCCCACCCTCGTTGTTGAAACGATGAGCAAAATAATTATGGAGATAGAAAAAACGGCGTATGATTATGACAGAGATGATATACTTGCACCACAGCCACATTCTCCATCTTTTTTAAGCGATGCACTATGTTATAGCGCCTGCAAGCTGGCTCAGGATGTACATGCTGATGCTTTAGTAGGCATGACGCAGAGTGGTTACACTGCATTTGTTATGAGCAGCTTTCGGCCTAAATCATCATTATATATTTTTAGTAAAGAAAAATCTCTTATAAACCAGCTTAGCCTTAGCTGGGGGGTGAAAGCGCTTTATTATAATGAAGAAGAAAGTCTTGATGATATTATTAATGATGAAATAGATATTTTAAAAAAAGCAGGCTATTTAAAAGATGGGGACCTGGTAGTAAATACAGGAAGTACTCCTGTAGACCTTCATTTGCCCACCAATACCCTTAAAATATCAAGAGTATCTTCTTAAAGTTTGAACTTGTTTAGGTTACTAAGTGCCTGATGCCGTATTTTATTTTTCATAAATCCGCTCCATCCTAACAGCCATCCCTGCATACCAAAAGCCTGCCTGCTCCATTTATACAGGTCAAATTCATCAGTATGCTCAATTATTTTTCCGTCTTTAAAACGCATATGAGCCTTAACATTATTGATAACGCTCCGGCCTGTTTTTGAAAATGTATATTTTGCAGTCCAGCAGCAAGTACCATATTCCTGGCCGGCTTCTATTTTATCAAATTGTAATGAAAAACCTTTTGCATTTGTACAAAGCATCTGCCACATTGATCTTATTTGTTCTCCATGTAAAATACCAAAAACCGGGTCATTAAAAATGGCATCTTCATCATAACAATTTTGCATTGTTACATAATCAAGTTTTGCAAATGCACTATAAAAAGTTTGTATTACCTCTTCATTTATATTCATGCTTACAATTTAGTTTCTTTAATTTAGAATTAAATTTATAAAAAATGAAAGCAATTCTATTAATGGGGATTGCTGTGTAAGGCGACTAAAGCCGCCAGACACCTAAAAACAACACTATGCATATAACAGGTAATATGATTGATTCCATGGAAAAAATTGCTGTAAAAATTTTTCCTTCTCCCAGGGAAGGGTCGGTGTATGTTGCTAATGTTATTGCCAGCCTGATAAAAGACAAAGCTGCAAAAAATGAGAAATGTGTTATAGGCCTTGCTACAGGGTCAACTCCAAAAACATTATATGCTGAACTGGTTCACATGCATAAACATGAAGGACTGAGTTTTAAAAATGTTATCACATTTAACCTTGATCAATATTACCCAATGGAAGCTGATGCGCTTAACAGTTACCATTATTTTATGCGGAAATATTTATTTGAGCAAACAGATATTGATCCTGATAATTATTTTTTACCTGATGGTATGTTACCTAAAGAGCAGGTAAAAGAACATTGCCTGGCATATGAGAAAAAAATTGAAGATGCTGGTGGCATTGATCTCCAGATATTAGGTATAGGTAACAACGGGCATATAGGTTTTAATGAACCTGGCTCGCCAGCTTATTCTAAAACACGATTGGTAACTTTAGATAATTCAACCCGTATTGCCAATTCACAGGAGTTTGAAAATCTGTCACAGGTGCCCCGAATGGCAATTACGATGGGAATCAGCACTATACTGAAATCAAGGCAAATTATTTTAATGGCCTGGGGTCATACAAAAGCTCCCGTTATAAAAAAAGCTATTGAGAATATTGCAACGGAAGAAATACCGGCTTCATTACTGCAGAATCACGATAACAGCATTTTTGTTTTAGACAATGCAGCAGCGAGTGAGCTTACACGCTTTAAGTATCCCTGGCTAACCGGGGAATGTGTGTGGACTCCCCTGATGATAAAAAATGCAGTTATTGACCTGGCATTAAAATTAGATAAACCTGTGTTAAGCCTTACAGATAATGATTATAATGATTTCGGCCTTAGTGATCTTTTAGTTGAAAAAGGAGATGCTTATGAAATTAATCTGGAAGTTTATTACATGCTTCGGGATAGCATTACAGGATGGCCTGGCGGAAAACCCCACACTAACCACACTGCCCATCCTGAAAGAAGCACGCCTTTTCCTAAAAGGGCATTGCTCTTTTCACCTCACCCTGATGATGATATAATAAGCATGGGTGGCACTTTTATGCGTTTGCAAAACCAGGGGCATGATGTGCATGTGGGATACCAAACCAGTGGAAATATTGCAGTAACTGATGAGTTTGTAACAAGGTTTATAGATTTTGCTGTGGGTTTTGAAAATATTTTTGGAATAGATGATACCAGGAGCAAAAAAATTCTGGACGATGCAACCGCTTATATAAAAAATAAAAAATCAAGCGAAAAAGATACTGAGGAAATAAGAAATATAAAAGGTCTTATAAGAAGGTGTGAAGCCAGGGCTACCTGTAAATATGTAGGGCTAAAAGATGAGCAAATACATTTTATGAATCTTCCTTTTTATGAAACTGGGACTATTGAAAAAAGCCCGATGGGTGAAGAAGATATTAAGCTCACAATTGATCTGATACAGGAGATTAAGCCTCACCAGATCTTTTGTGCCGGTGACCTGGCCGATCCGCATGGTACACATAAAGTTTGCCTTGATGTAGTATTGGAAGCGCTTACAAGAATAAAAAGTGAAGGCAATAAATGGGCAGACGATTGCTGGATATGGCTGTATAAAGGCGCCTGGCAGGAGTGGGATATAAGCGAAATTGAAATGGCTGTGCCCATGAGTCCGGACCAGGTAAGAAAAAAACGTTATGGCATCTTTATCCACCAGTCACAAAAAGATAGCGTTCCTTTCCAGGGCAGTGATAACAGGGAATTCTGGCAACGAGCCGAAGAAAGAAATGCCAATACCGCAAAATTATATGGCAAACTTGGGCTTACACAATATGCAGCTATGGAAGCTTTTGTAAGATTGAAAATTTAAAGCAAGGAACCCATTCTACAAGGCTCAAAAACAAACCAAAATTAATTCTACTATGCAGCTATCCTTTGTAATATTGCCTTGCAGGGTATTTCTGAGGTTACTTTTACATTGTGAATCACATGTAGCGGAATGCTCAGCATATCTCCGGCAACCAAGTTATAAACTTCCTTACCTATGGTAATATCGCAGGTTCCTTCAACAATTAGAAATTTTTCAAATTCATTTTTATGTATTTCAGGCGGGGTAAATTCTTTAACCCAAATAATTGCTGTAACCACTTTTTTTGAATAGCCAATGATCCTTGCATGCAGGTTGTTGAAATCATCCGGCAGTACGGCAGCTTTAGCATTTAGCCAATCGGCATAATCCTCAATTGCAGAGCCTTTATGCAAAATAGGCGGTAAAGCATCAGGTTCGCCATTTTTTAATCTTTCTGTATAATCTATTATGGCAAGTAAAAAAGGCTTGATCGTAATGGGCGGTTTTACTGCGTTTAATTCAGCATATCTTTCTATTGTTGCACTAATTATATTTATCTCGGTGCTGATCTCACTATGTGCCGCTGACATTTTTTCTACTTCAGCAGATTCAGCACCATTGGTTAGGCCTAATACATAAGATTCTAATATCCCCGATTCAATATATTCTTTTAAAATCTTCATTTTATTGCAGGTACCTTTTTAACCGGATGCGTCTATATTTTTTCTTTTAAACTATTTGATGCTATAACGCATGTAATGGTTGTAGCCTTTAAAACGGGCCACAATTTTATTAGAATTTCCATTATTAAATTGTAACGCTGAGGTTATTGTATTATTTTATTCCGCGTACCATATTAATCCTCACCATATACTGTTTTTTCAGTCTTTCGGATTTTCTTTATAGAAATTGGTTTTCCCCAAAAGAGCAGTTTTTGCCACTTGCGTCGCAGTCAAAGATAAATGTATTTGGGCAATCTGGAATTTGGTCCATGAATTTCAAATGAAATAAGAACCTGGTACACAACAAGTTTATATTGAAAATCAGAACGGGGAAAGTCAGGGTTTAGTATCAATACAAAAAAAGCATTTTGTCCTGTAACCTTTCGATAACTTGATTCGTTGCAACACCATTAAAACTATTTAAAAAAATAATCATGAAAAAAATATTTATTGCATTATTTGCTTTCACCTGCATTAATGCCTATGCTCAACCATGGCAAACTATTAAGGGAAACGGAGTAATGAAAAAAGAATCCCGTACTGTGAATGATTATACTTCACTTGCATCTCACGGCTCTATTAATGTGGAAATAGCTTATGGAAATTCTAATACAATAGAAATAGAGGCAGATGAAAATCTTCTTCCCTACATTAATACTACCGTGGAAGATGGTAGGTTATCAATAAAGACCGAAAAAAATGTGAACTTAAAATCTAAGTTGAAATTAGTAGTTCATGTTACCATGAATAAAATAAATTCTTTACAGCTAAGTGGCAGTGGCAATATTAATGGTGAAGGCGCATTTAGTAATACAGGCAAAACCAGCATAGGTGTTTCTGGTTCAGGAAATATCAAATTAAATTTTAATTCTTTTAAAGAACTTGAGCTTGCAATAGCAGGCAGTGGAAATATGGATCTTAAAAGCAATGCTGCTGCAACTAATATAAGTGCAGCAATTAGTGGTAGTGGTAATATTGATTGCTCTGATGTAAGCACTAATGATGTAGATGCCAAAATTAGTGGCAGCGGAAATGTGAAAGTATTTGCCAGCCATACAATAGATGCCAAGATCAGCGGAAGTGGCAATGTGTTTTATAAAGGAAATGCACCCGACATAAGCAGTAAAATTATGGGAAGTGGCAAGGTTATTAAGATGTAAGTAATTTTTTTTAAAATAATTTATTAACACCAGGCGGCAGGGAATAACCCTGTCGCTTTTTATTTAATTCTACTCTGCGAATACAACCGGCATCATAATTAATTACATAGATACATACCTGCGATGATAATTCGTTATTTTAGGGTTTGTAATTTTTATAGCCGATAAACAGTTCTTATGAAAAGTAAAATTCACGCGGTTATTTTTGGAATATTGTTATCCTTAATAACCAACGCACAAACCAAGCCTGCCCGTTTGATAATAAGGGGTGATGATATGGGGTTTTCCCATGCTGCTAATGAGGCGCTGATCAAAACATGGAAATTAGGAATTGAGCGCTCCATAGAAGTTCTTGTTCCATCTCCATGGTTTCCTGAAGCTGTAAAATTATTGAAAGAAAATAAAGATGTTGACGCAGGGATTCACCTGGCGCTAACGAGTGAATGGGAAACTGTAAAATGGAGGCCGCTAACTTATTGTCCAAGTATTACTGACAGTAATGGTTATTTCTATCCTATGATCTGGCCAAATAAAAATTATCCAAACAAGTCATTAACAGATCATCCATGGAAGCTGGACGAGATAGAAAAGGAACTGCGGGCACAAATTGAATTAGGTTTAAAATTAATCCCCCGGATTAGCCATCTCTCATCGCACATGGGCTATGATCGTTTAGATAAAGAGGTTACAACGCTGGTAAAAAAGTTAGCGAAAGAATATAAACTTGACATTGACCCCGGGGAGTTAGGAGTAAAATATATCGGATACAAAGGCGCTTCACGCACATCTGCAGAAAAGCTTGCCAGTTTCTTAAATATGCTTGATAGTTTAAAACCAGGCGAAACTTATTTATTTGTTGATCATCCTGCATTAGATGGGCCTGAGATGCGGGCCATTTATCATATAGGTTATGAAAATGTTGCTGAAGACAGGCAGGGAGTAACCGATCTATTTACTAATCCCGTTGTAATCGAGGCTATAAAAAAAAGGAATATTCAACTTATAAGTTATGCAGATTTAAAAAAATAATTTACCATCGGTCTTCTCTTTAAAATTGATTTCAATTGGGATAACATGCAACACCCTGATCAGAAATATATTGAAGCCTTGTTAAACAATGATAAGGTTCTGATTGAAGAAATTTATCAGAAGTATTCTGGAAAAATTAAAGGGATGGTGCTATTAAATAATGGCAGTGAAGCTGATGCAGCAGATGTTTTTCAGGAAATATTATTATCCATTTATAAAAAGGCAGTCAATCAAAATTTTACATTAACCTGTCCCCTGGATGCATTTCTTTACGTGGTTTGTAAAAATAAATGGATATCTGAATTAAACAAAAGAGAACGGGGTAAGGTAACAATTAAGGATTCCAGCGTATATAATATAGATGAAGATAGTTTTAAGTTAGCCTGGGAATTTAAATTACAGGAAGAGCGTAAGCATTTGCTTACTGAGAAACTGGCAGAATTATGTGAAGATTGCAGGAGATTGCTTCAGTTGAGCTGGAGTGGTAAACCGATGGAGGAGGTGGCCAGGATATTGAATATTACTTATGGCTATGCACGTAAAAAGAAATGTGAATGTATGGCCCGGTTAGTTTCATCAGTTAAACATTCTTCACATTTCCATTCGCTTAAATGGTAACCTATGAATGATGATAAATTTGAAGAGATAGATAAATATCTTAATGGGGAAATGACCCATGAACAACAACTGCTGTTTGAAGAGGAAATGGCAAAAAATGAAGAACTCTCTTCAGCAGTTAATATATTCCGGTCAATTGAAATAGAAATGAGCCAAAACGAAAGATATAGCAGCGAGGAAAATTCAGTTAAAAAAACATTGGAAGAATTGAATCAACAGTATTTTAAAAAGGAATCCGGAGAAGAATTATCAGACGCAAAAAAGCCAGGTGATAATATTTTTAAATCAAAAGAAACAAACGCTATTGAACAAACAAAAGCTGATTCATCGGATAGTCGTTTTAAATTAAGAAAAATAAACCTTGTTGCAAGATTAGCTGTTGCTGCTTCAATAATTGGCATTATTGCTTTAAGTGTAACATGGTATTTAGAGAAAGCAAATAATTCAGGTATTGCCGGTACAATAACTGACAGTACAAAAAAGGCTAATGATAAGGACACGTTTTCACTGAACAAAAGTCCTTCTGTGAATGATATAACTCAAAAGGATAAAGAAAATATTGAACGTGATAAAGCTGAAGTAAACCAGGATATTTTATATGCAAAATATTTTAAACAAGATGCACTACCTGCAGATATAGAAGGCCCTCTTGAAAATGCATTTATTGAATACGACAATAAAAAATATGCAAAAGCTATTACAGCATTTGATAATCCAGATATTACTATTATAACACGAGGGGAAGAAAGCGATCAGGCACTTACAGGCTTTTATGCCCCTTATTACAAAGCACTATGTTATATGGCAATTAAAAATTTTCAAAAAGCCATCCATGAATTAGATAGCGCAATTGCTAATAGTCCTGGTAATTTATTTAAAATAAAAGCGCAATGGTATTTGTCATTGGCATATATTAAAAATGGCAATCTTAAAAGCGCTGCAACGTTGCTTAAACAAATAACTTCCAATAAAGAATCTTCAACCTATAAAATCAAAGCACAAAGATTAATTGATGATCTAAACAATTAATGGTTTTTATAATAGCCCTGGTGGCGTTTATCTGCAAGCCCTCTGTCATGCTGTATTCCAGGCTCCCTCTTCCAGAGGGCTATCGGGATGGAAAGGGCTGGGGTGAGGTCAAATAGTTTTCTTAATATTATATCCTTAACAACGATAAGAGAAAATATTATATTTTTACCTCGATTGATTGCTCTCTCCTGTTATTGCACCCAACCCTTACAAAGTAATTCATACATCCTAAGCAAAATACCATTTTAACCCGTCCCTTTGATAGGAAGTATAGTTACTTATAATTTTTATTATAGTATGCACACAGCTTTAAGTAAGATATTCAGGTACTCTATCATTTACATCCTGATCTTTATAGGAAACAGGCAGTATGTGCTTGCACAGCACTCTGTTCATGATAGTCTCAGGCTTTTTCTAATGCATTTCCACGAAAAAACGATTGATAATGATTTTAAAAAAGCAGTTGAAAAAGTACAAGCAGCTTATACAGTTAATACAATAAATGATTCTCTTATTACTAAGCTGATAGATTTAGAATATTTACTTGCCAACGTAATAGAAGAAAATCATTTAATGAATTATGATCCTTTTAACCGCAAAATTGTTTTTTCGTTCGCTGAAAAAGTAGTGGCTGTATCAAAGGTATTATCCCGAAAAAATGACAGCCTCCAGTATGCTTCTGCCCTAAGTAATCTCGGTATCTTTTATAGTCATTTCCCTGACTTGAAAAAATTTAGTTTTTTTATCGAAAAGGCCTATGAGATCAGGAAGAGGCATTTGAGCGAACAGGATTGCGATTATGCGGAAAGCTTGGTCTGCATGGCCCAGGTTTACTGGTTAAAGGGCGATAAGGAGCAGGCACTGGATTTCGGACGGAAAGCTTTAATGCTCACCCAAAAAGAAGAGTTAAGATTTCAGATAAACCGGGCAAAATGCTTATACATCCTGGGACAGATATACTATGGAATGTATAAGTATGATACAGCAGCTCAATATTTTGAAAAGGAATTAGAGGTAAGAAAAAAAATATTAGGAGAAGACAATGCACATTACGCTTTACGATTATACCTAAGCGGGGAAATGTTTCATTATCTATGGCAATTTGATAAAGGGGCTTCACTTTACCAACAGGCGATTGACTGCACAGAAAAAACTTTAGGGAAAGTAAATCTTCAATATGCTTATTGCCTGGAAGGCCTTGGAGGTCACAATTACAGTGTGGCTAAATATGATACAGCAATTCCCTTTTATAAACAATCCATAGCAATCAAAGAACAATTATTCGGAAAAGATTATTATGGTATTGCTTTAAGCTTACATAACCTGGCTACTACTTACCAGCAAATGGGGAATTATCCTGATGCACTTTTTTCATTTCAAAGAGCAATAGAACTTTCAGAAAATGGAGTAAAGAAAGGGTTTATTCAGCAATATACTTTTATTATGAACTACCTGGCTTCATTATATCGAGTTATGGGGCAATACTCAGAAAGTTTATCCTTATTGCAAAATTCACTGGCCATTATAAAAAAATTATCAACGGAAATAAATCCTGATTATGCAAGAGCATTAAATACCCTGGCCACCTTATATGAAGATATGTATCGCTATGATTCGGCATTATACTACTACAAAAGAGTATTAACAATAAAGCATAGATTATGGGGAAATACACATCCCGAATATGCCACAAGCCTTGATAATCTTGGACGCCTCTATAAAAAAACCGGTAAATATAATATCGCCGTTAATTTATGCCGGCAAGGATTAGATATTAGAAAAAATAAATTCGGAGATAAGAGTCCCGCTTATGCTGCCTCCTTAAATAATCTCGGTGATCTTTATATGCAGATAGGAAAATATGATTCAGCTTCAATCTTATTAAATGAATCATTAAACATCAGGAAACAGGTTTTAGGAGATTCACATCCTGATTATGTAAAAAGCCTGAATAGCCTGGGGATTCTTAATATGACTTCAGGTAAAACTGCCGATGCCGCAGCATTGTTTGCTGAAGCAAATAGTATTCAGCTTAAACATATCCGGCGTACTTATACTTCCCTTTCAGAACAGGAAAAATTAAATCTCATAAATGAAGAATACTATCAGTTTAGCTATCTGCCCTCTTTACTGTATATAAATCCTGGTATGCCAAACACCATTTTGCAGCAAGTTTACAAAACCCAGGTTGTATTAAAAGGAATGGTATTGGATGATCAAAAAGAAGTACTTGAAAGCATGCGCCAAAGCAGGGATAGTATTGAGCTGCAGCAATATGATCAATGGCGTTTTAATAAAGGTTTAGCAGGTAAGCAACTATTATTGCCTTTATCTCAGCGGTTACCGTGGTTTGACAGTTTGCAAAAAGTAACAGATCAGATGGAACAGGGATTATCAAGGAGTTCTCTGAAGTTTCGTGATCAGCAAAAAACTCAAACTATTACAATAAGTGATGTTACTAACAAACTGGCTAAAAGTGAGGCTGCTATTGAATTCATAAAATTTCCATTGTATAATAAAAAGCAGGCTAACAGTACCATATATGCAGCCATTGTTTTATTGCCCGGAGACAGTGCCGGAAAATTCATACCCCTGTGTGAGGAAAAGCAATTGAAGTGTTTATTAGCAAGATCTGCCAGGGGTGATATATGGGCCATTAATAAGTTGTACCGCAAAGCCATAGATGTGGATCGTTCAAAGAGTGCAGCCGATTCCCTTTACAGTTTGATATGGAAGCCTCTTGAAAAATACCTGGCAGGGGTTTACACAATTTATTATGCACCTGCAGGCTTACTGCAGCGCATTGCCTTCCAGGCCTTACCTTATGATTCTTCACAACTGTTGATTGACAGATATCACTTAAACCAGTTACTTAGTACCCGTTCAATAGTGTTACCTGCGCCGGTAAATGAAAAACCAGCAATGATAAATGTATGGGGTAATATTCAATATGATTTTCAAACAAACGTTACATATCCTGTTGCCCAAAAAGAAACCAAAAAAGACAATAAGAATAATATAGATACAACAACAGCTTCTTTTAATTTTTATGCATTCGATACAAGGGCAACACGTGGCGGAGCCTGGCCGCAGTTGGCTGGTGCTAAAATTGAATTAGACAGTATTAAAAATGTGTTTATCAATGCCAATATCAGTGTTAATGCTACAGGCGATACCCTTGCTACAGAAGAAGCATTCAAGGCTATGGATGGAAATAGTCCACAAGTGTTGCATGTTGCTACGCATGGGTTTTTCCTTCCTGTAAAAGAAACCAAATCTGCAAGCAGTACCACAGGCAAGAGTTTTAGCGTACAGCAAAATCCTATGTTCCGCAGTGGGTTGGTATTGGCCGGTGGTAATTATACATGGCAGAACAAGCCAGCTATGCCGGGCAGAGAAGATGGAATACTTACCTCCTATGAAATAGCTCAAATGGATTTAAGCAATACGAACCTTGTAGTTTTAAGCGCCTGCCAAACTGCTCTGGGAGATCTGCAGGGTAATGAAGGCGTAATAGGCTTACAGCGGGCATTTAAAATGGCCGGTGTAAAACAATTGATGATGAGCTTATGGAAAATACCTGATCAGCAAACCACAGAGTTAATGACACTCTTTTATAAAAACTGGCTTGGCGGCCAATCAACGGCAGAAGCCTTACGTTCAGCACAACTTATAATAAAAGAAAAATATCCTTCGCCGTATTATTGGGCTGGCTTTGTGTTGGTGGAATAAATTACAGGTAGGATAAGTTCTCTTTAATTTGGTACAATCCGGATTTTTCAATTTTTCTTATCATGAACACCAAAACTCTTATCAACCTGAACTTTGATCATTGGCAGGCATTTCTCCTTTCATTTATTCCGGCACTTATAACATTAGGGTTGATACTTTACGTTTATTATAAATTGCCGTTCTACAAGATGAATAGAATTAATCTCCTATTTCTTTTCTCGTTGTTTGCATACCAGGTCAATGATTCAATGCATAGAATCAGCGGATCTGAGGAAACCGCAAGATCATGGGATCGGTTGCTTGCTATCTTATGGACGATTATTGCTCCAACAGGACTTCACTGGGCGCTGTTTCTGACCGGCAAAAAAAAACTCGCCAATAATTTCCGGTTTATTGTGCCTCTTTATTTTTCGCTTCTTTTTTTTACAATTCCGTTAGTTGCAGGGATGTATTCTCAACCTTTCCTTTATTCGCCTTTTTGGGGTTGGATGCGTACCTATAAAAATGCAAATACATTCCTTATTGTAACACTTGCATGGTGGTGTTTAATATTTACCAGCATGTTATATCTCTTTGCAAGGTTTGCTTATAAAAGCAGGAATTCCCCTGACCTTAAATTTGTTTCCTTCATGAATTTCATTGGGTATTCTATCCCGGTAATTGGAGGTATTTCAACGCAACTTGTATTTCCCCTTCTTTTTAATATTGAACCCATACCTATTGGGTCAACATTAATGGTGACAACAGTTATAGTAGTTATTGGGCTTAATTCCTATAAAGTATTTAATTTATCAGAAACATTAGATACCGAATACATTACTGAAATATTGCAGGATATAATATTTGTTGTTACACCCCGTCGCACTATTACTTATATTAATTCTTATGGAGCTAACTCAACCAAGACGACTCACAAAGAAAGGAAAATGGTACAGGATATATTTTCAAATTCGCCACGTACTTATGATTCTTTTCAAAAAAAAGTATTAATCCCATCCTTTAAAAAGAAAAGCATCAACACCTGTCATTTCTCAATGGAAGATCCGGCGGGAAAAGATATACATTGGGATATCACTACTTATCCGCTGCTTAACAGGAATCACCTGGATGGCTTACTCGTGGTTTGCAGGGATATAACCGACCGCTTCATTGTAGCTGAAACAAGGCTTGCTGCATTGCGCTCACAGATGAACCCTCACTTCATTTTTAATTCACTCAACTCTGTTCAGCATTATATCCATAGTTATCAAAGAGAAGCTGCAGAATCTTTTCTCTCTACATTTTCGTCTCTTATGCGCCGGATACTTGATAATTCAACCAAGCCCTTCGTATCACTTTCTGATGAATTAAATACTATAGAATTATACCTCAGGCTTGAGAAGGCCAGGTTTGGAGACCGGCTTAATTATGAAATAAACGTGGATGCCAATCTTGATAAAGAAGATACGCTGATTCCCCCAATGCTTATCCAACCGTATATTGAAAATGCCATTATTCATGGGCTTGCACCTAAGGAACAAGGCGGTAAAGTAAATATTAAGATAGAAAGAATAAACGAGTCAATTCTGTGCGTTGTAGAAGATGATGGAGCAGGAAGGCAGAAAGCTGGTGAATCAAATAGCAGAAGAATCATAAAAAGTAAATCTTATGGAATGAGCATTACCCAGGCACGGCTTGAAATTTTAAATCAACACCTGGATGTGCCTGTTTCAGTAAAAATTATTGATTTGTATAATATTCAAAACGAACCGTGCGGTACCCGGGTTGAAATTTATATCCCTTTAAATGAAGAATTCTAATGCTCTTCTGTTAACTTGTAAATAACTTCAAACTACCATGCTTAAAGCGATTATCCTGGAAGATGAGGAAGATAGCCGTAAACTGCTAACTGGCTTTTTGAAAGACTATTTTCCCCAAATAAATCTCCTCGCTGCTGTTGACAATGTGAAGGCAGCCGTTGATGCAATTAATACTTTTCATCCTGATGTGGTATTCATGGATATACAGCTCAGGGGAGAAACCAGTTTTGATCTTATAGATAAAATTGGCGAAATAAATTTTGAGATCATCTTTACTACCGCTTATGATAGCTTTATGCTTCGGGCAATAAAATTATCAGCCATTGATTACCTTCTTAAACCCATTAACGCACCGGACTTAAAAACTGCCATAGAGAAAGTTGAAAAAAAAATAAACCGGGAAATGTTCAATAAAAGCCTCGAAGTGCTTATGAATAATTTCAGGAGCAATCATAACGATCACAAAATTGCTATTTCTTCTTCTGATGGATTTATTTTTGAAAAGATTTCCAATATCATTTATCTCAAGTCGGACGGTGCATATACTTACTTTTTTTTAAAGTGTAATGAAAAGATAGTTACCTCAAAAAACATCCATGAGTATGAAGACCTTCTCGCCGATCATAATTTTTTTCGTATACATAAATCATATATCATAAATATGGGTGAAATACTTAAGTATGTACGCGGGGAGGGTGGCTATGTAATAATGAGTAATAATGCTGCCATTGATGTATCAAGGCGAAGGAAAGATGATTTTCTAAAAATGCTTAACAAGGCCTGATCTTTAAATAGTCCTTTTCTCCAGGAGCATACCAAAATTACCGGACCTCAAATTAAACCTGCCGTTGGTTAAAAGCCGTTGGCAACCAGGCACATCTTATATGTAAATTAGATTTTGCTTTAAAATACAAAGTTTATTCTTCATTGAATGCCGCTTAACAATAATTTCAACATGAAAAATCTCTATAAAAAAATATAAAAACTTTTAAAATCAGGTAACAAAATGAAAGCATGCCGGATATTAGCAGTAGTACTTAACTTATTTAGTATTAGTAATAATAACTCTTCCGGCATATTTCATAAAGCGTCGAAAATGATATGGTTTACTATTTACTTGTGCATCTTTACTGCCTGCAGTTCTATTGACCAAAGCAAGCATTATGGCGATCCTGTTGAAAAGCCATCAGTTATTTTGAGTAACGTAGGTACGCTGTTGATTTACCTTGGAAAAGTAGACTTGTCGCATAATTTTATCGGTCTTGATACTTCTGAAAATATTATTAATAAGTCCGTATTCCTTACATTTCTTTCTTCAGGCGGGTATATTCCCCTGCAACTTATTTCAAAAGATACGCTGCGGCATTACAGGTTATATAAATGCCCGGCTTTTAATGAGAAAGATCCCGGCGATCAGCTTTTGAAGTTATTTCTTAAAAATTATGGAGAAGCGGAGTACAATAAGTATAAAATGAAAGATGCACCATTCCCTGCTTTTGACTTTGTGGATCTAAATGGAAATGTGTACAATACTAAAAACACTAAAGGAAAAATTATTGTTTTAAAATGCTGGTTTATAGGCTGCAAACCATGTGTAGCAGAAATGCCGGCACTAAATGAAATAGTTAAGAAGTATGCAGACAGAAAAGACATAGTGTTTATAAGCTTGTCGTTTGATTCGGAGGAAGAGTTAAAAAAATTTTTATTGAAGACGCCGTTCAGCTATGCAGTGATTGGCGGCCAGCAATATTACCTTAGTGAAATTTTAAAGATTAACTCATACCCTACACATATTCTTGTTAATAAACAGGGGAATGTTGTTTCAATATCTAATGTTTATGATGATATGTTCCCGGCATTAAAAATAGAGGCCTCAAAATAAGATTTACTGCTGGCCGTGTATAACATAACAAACTTTATTTTAAAAAAATTTTTCAAAACAAGGTAACAAAACCTTGTATCGCCGGATATAATAGTTAAGTGACCTGGATAAATGCTATCAATTGCGAATATGGGTTTTAGAAGTCGCCTGCTTTAACAAACAACGCATCGGCAGATGCAGGATCTAAACGAAAATAATGAAGGAAGTTCTTTTTATAAATCTACCCCGGCATGAACACCCGTAAACAAACCTATGGTATTTGGTTCATCCAAAAACTCATTAAATAACCCAAAAGCCTCCCTATTGATGCATTTTTTAATTGCTTCTACTACTACACTGTGATGGAAAACATTATTTTGAAAATGTAACCTGGATAAAAATATTTCTGCAAAAGAAATTTGGGGATGCTTTGCTGTACAGGTCTATTCTTATCTGCTTACAACTATAAGCTCAATATTCAAATCCATCACAAGGATTATTTACACTGAAAATAGAACTAGATAAACCGCGAATATAAATTACAAATATTAGTTTATGAAACCTCTAACAAATCTATCGGATCAACAACTTATTCATCTTTATATGGATGGAAACCAGGAGGCGCTTTCAAGTTTGATATACCGCCATAAGGATAAAATTTACACTTCAATTTACCTCTTAGTTAATGATAAATATCTTGCTGACGATATTTTTCAAGACTCCTTTATACGGGTGATAAATACCCTTAAAAGTGGAAGGTATAAAGATGAAGGTAAATTCTCATCATGGATTGTGCGGATTGCACATAATTTATGTATAGATCACTTTAGAAAAATAAAGCGTAGTCCCTCCTTTAAAACTATTGATTACCTGGAAAGTTTTCAAATCATCAGTTTTCCTGATCCTGACCCCGGGCACGGTATGCTTCAAAAACAACGTTATGACAGGCTGGCAAAAATGCTGGACCGGCTCCCAGAAGATCAGAGAGAAGTTATTATTTTGAAACATTATGCCAATCTAACCTTTAAGGAAATTGGCACCTTAACCAAATGCAGCATTAATACAGCTTTGGGACGTATGCATTACGGTCTTATCAATCTAAGAAAGATGATGGTTGAAAAACAAATAGCATTGTAATTAATTTTTGTTAGCGGGAAGTAGTCTTGATTTTATTATAAGGCAGCTATTGGTTGTAACCAAAAATCTAAGCAGCTAACAAGAAAGTTTTTACCTGGTGCAACAGGATTTCATCTTTATGATATATTGTATTTATTCAATGCCCGGATGTAAATATCAAGGTGAAGGAAAAATGACTTCTTCTTAAAAATACCTTGTTATAGATTAGCTCCTGTTTTTCCATAGAATCATAAAAGCAGCCGAACCCCAAATCAAACGCACCGTTGCTTAAAAGCCACTTGCACCACGCACTTGCCCGCTGTAATTTTAATTATTGAAAAATTCAACAGCAGCAACATTCTTAAATAATGATTTATGCAACACGCAATAAATGTAAAAGAAAAAAATAAAATAGTTTCTCCATTTCATTTTTTACTCCCAATAACAGCAGGGATTTTAGTTTGTGTATTATACTTATGCTACGAACCTGGTGTACAGGATACCAAAACGCCAATAGACGTAATAAATCAAACTAATGGAGAAGATGATAGTCAGGAAAATTTTGAAGAAGGCATAGAAGAAATCAAAGTATTGGAAAACTCAGTGGGCCATACAGTAACTAACCGGCAATCTATAAATTTAAAAATAGAATCAAAACTGAAAGAATTATCAGGTATAAAGCAAAGAAATAATAGTGAGTATAAAAAGTTGAATAGTGTAGTTCTTGAAGCACTCGTTCAATTGCATAGCGCAAAAAAAGAAATCGTAACCTTTAAAGAACAGGTGCGTAATATTAAGCAATTGCAGGAGGATTTAAACACTTGCAAAAATTACATCGCCAGGCCGAAAACACAATTTGATGCCAGGCATTTTCCAAAAACCCGACCCATTGTCAATTAATATTTATAATTGCCCGTTGATACGTAACCCTAAATGTATTGGGAATTTTAAAGAAAATATCCTTTGGATTCCCAATGCAAAAAGCCGGTCATGAAAACTGAACTTCCTGCAAGCAAAATAATTTTTTATTCATTTTAAATTTATACATCATGTTAAAGAATATTACAACCATTGTGCCTTCAGTTGCAATGCAATTTTATAGTGAAGTTATTATTAAAGCAATGCAGGAACAGGAGGCCAGGATGGAAAATCAGGAGGCAAAAATTAAAGCCTTAACCCAACTCGTAAACAAGCTTCTTCAAAATCCTGATGCTGTTGCTGAAGAACTTGAAAAATCTTTCCTGATCTTTATTCGGCAATCAGTCGTTTAAAACAGTAATGGTTAAGGGGGAGAAGTTGAGACAAAAAATGCAGTGGCTACCTGACTTTTTTCCAAAAGGTATTAAAATCCCCCGCACCTCAAATCAAACCAGCCGTTACTTAAAAGTCACTTGCAATCAGTACTTCCTGGTAATAAATTGCATTATGTTTCAAACGATAATAAATACTGAGCACACGATTATAAACAAAACAAATTTTATAATAAGCACTTGCAATAGTAAAAACATTCTATTACTTTTATTTTAGCTATTGCTTATATAATCCGTTTTCTCTCTTTTACCTATCCGTACTTTACGATCTCTCCAGCTAACAAGCTAAATTAAAACGAAGGATTTACTTTTCAATATCCATGGAAAAGATCGGGCAGCTTGTCTGCTCAGCAGCCTTATAATTTTTATCACCAACACCTTTTGATTGCTTGCTCATTTCTTATGTCTCGACTCATGGACCCGATTTTTTTAAAGAAGATATTTAAAAAATAGGGTAACAAAAAGTGCTATCAACAGATATAATACAGAAGCCCGATCGAATTACTTTTTTATCATCTTTTCTGCCAGCCTGCGACACATCCAATCATTATTAATTTAAAAAACTATTACAATGAAATTTAGCGAGTACTCAGAAACTCTTGAAACCATTAAGTACCTGGCAGAACGTAAACGGGCCGGCACT
>JBDSAQ010000499.1:0-4203 GCA_039922095.1 Ginsengibacter sp.
CCATTCTTTCCGTATCTGTCATTTTCTTTTTATAATCTTCACCACTGGTTTTTAAAATCGCTTTAATTTCTGCAAGGGCAATTACGGGGAAGTACTTGGCGAATAAAAAGAAGCAGGTAAAAAATAATCCAAATGTTCCAAGGTAGAATCCGATTTCCCATATGCTTGGACTGTAATACGTACTCCAGGATGATGGGAGATAATCACGGTATACTGAGGTAACAATAATTACGAAGCGCTCAAACCACATACCCACATTTATTAATACGGACATGAAAAAGGTAAATGTTATATTCCGCCTTAATTTTCTTGACCAGAATAACTGGGGTGATACAACATTGCAAAACATCATACCATAATAAGCCCACCCATAAGGACTGAATAAGTTTGCACGATTTTGGAAAAATGCCCAATGCTCATACGGATTTTGGCCATACCATGCCATAAATAATTCAGTTAAATAAGCTATGCCCACAATAGAACCTGTTAAAACAATTACCTTATTCATTGCTTCAATATGACCTACGGTTATATAATCTTCGAGGTATAAAACTTTTCTTGTAATGATCAATAAGGATTGCACCATGGCGAAACCGGAAAAAATTGCACCAGCTACAAAATAAGGTGGAAAGATTGTTGTATGCCATCCCGGAACTACTGAAGTAGCAAAGTCAAAAGATACAATTGTATGAACAGATAACACCAGAGGAGTACTTAAGCCTGCCAGTACCAATGCTAAGCTTTCATGCCTCTGCCAATGCTTTGTACTTCCATTCCATCCAAATGAAGCAACGCCATAAAACATTTTCCTGAATTTCGTTTTTGCCCTGTCACGAACTGTGGCAAGATCAGGAAGAAGCCCCGAATACCAAAACAATAATGATACAGTAAAATAGGTTGATATAGCAAAAACATCCCACATTAATGGTGAACTGAAATTAGGCCACACCGCACCCCGGCTGTTAGGATAAGGAAGCACAAAGAAAAACATCCATACACGTCCCATATGAAAAATAGGGAACTGGCCTGCACATATTACGGCAAAAATTGTCATAGCCTCTGCTGCCCTGTTAACACCAGTTCGCCAGCCCTGCCTGAATAATAATAAAATAGCGGAAATAAGCGTACCGGCATGTCCGATACCGATCCACCATACAAAATTAGTAATGTCCCAGCCCCACCCAACAGTTTTGTTTAAATTCCATTGGCCTGTGCCATATACAACTTCACGATATACCGAATAAACACCAAATAATAATAATGCGATAGCAATAAAGAATCCAATATACCAAAGCCTCCCTGGCTTAGCTTCAATAGGCCGGCATATGTCTTCAGTAACCTGGTGATAATCTTTATCACCATCAATCAATGGCTCCCTTAGTTGTGATTCGTATTTTAATAACGACATATTTTATACTTTACACTATTTTATGCTATTGAAAACTTTGTTCAATCCTCTTTATTTTGCTGCGGATCCTGCTCCGGATTTTCGCTATGCATATCCCCAACCACTCTGTCTGTATTTCTAATTTTAGCAAGATAATTTACATTACTTAATACATGTAACTGTTCCAGTACATAAAAAGTTCTTTCTTTTTGTTCTTCATTTCTTATTTTAAAAACGCGACTTTCCTTATCATTTATATTACCAAAAATAATTGCATTAGTAGGGCATGCCTGCATACAGGCAGTTTGTATTTCACCATCTATCACAGGCCTGTCAAGTTTTTTCGCATTTAATTTTCCATCCTGTAAACGCTGTACGCAAAAACTGCATTTTTCCATAACTCCATGGCTGCGTACAGTAACATCAGGATTTAAAACCATCCTTGAAAGATCATCATTCATCATCATAGTAGCATCTGAAATAATACCTTTTTGATTATCGGGAAAACTATCAGCGCCTGTATAATCAGCCCAATTAAAACGGCGTACTTTATAGGGGCAGTTATTAGCGCAATACCTTGTGCCAATGCACCTGTTATATGCCATTTGATTAAGGCCTTCACTGCTATGATTGGTTGCGGAAACAGGACAAACATTCTCACAAGGTGCATTATCACAATGCTGGCAAAGCATAGGCTGAAAAACAATATCAGGATTTTCGTGATCCCCGGTAAAATACCTGTCAATTCTTAACCAATGCATTTCATGGTACCTTGCTACCTCTAACTTACCCACAACAGGTATATTATTTTCAGCATGGCAGGCAACCACACATGCGCTGCAACCAGTACATGTATTCAGGTCAATACTCATTCCCCATTTCATGCCCGGCTTATCAAAATATGGGTAGAGAGTTGCGTCCTTTTCAAAATTTTCCCCATATACTCCTAATTCTTCTTCCTCCTCCCTGCTTAATTCTTTTGGATTTGCTATAAAATTTGAAAGGGTTGTTTCCCTGATTATAGGCCTTCCTTCAGTAACATTATGTACCTGGGTTTGGGCAATCATATAAGTATTGCCTGTTTTTTCAATTGTTGCCGGAGCAAAATAATCTACTGTACTCCCATTAAAAGTTGCAAAAGGGTATACATTAATACCGGAGCCGTTTGCCGCTCTGCCAATATATTCGGCTGTCTTTTCTTTATTATTACTTTGCCTCCCGTAACCTACTGCTACAGCAACTACGTTTGGATGTATCCCGGGAAGAATAAGGATTGGAAGTTCAATAGTTTTACCATTAGAAGATATTTTTATTACAGGCTTTTGCGGTTCTACTTCATATTTATCAGTATGCCTGCTGTTGGTAATATCAATGTTGAAAAGGAACTTTCCCATTGAAGGTGATACTATAGCATAATTATCCCATGTAGCTTTTGTAATGGGATCGGGAAGTTCCTGTAACCAGGGATTGTTCGCATTACATCCATTACCCAGAGAAACTTTTTTATAAAGAACTAATTCAACATCTGAGCTTTTTATTGATGCAATTTTGGAAGATGCGTCGCTGACATTTCCGCTAAAAGGTGCACCGGACAATACTGTTGCGGTGAATAAATCAGTTTGTGCATCGGGGGAAACTTTGGATACAATATTATTTAAAGAATCACTATTTACTACTTCAGTATGCAATGAATCTTTAGGAACATACCGGGTTGGTATTAGTACACCATCCTGCAAAGCCTTGTTATAATTATCTATCCCTCCAACTTTTGTTGTCCAGTAATTTTTAAAATACGTTTCATAATCCTGGGAATTACCACTCCATTTTAGCAATGATGTTTGAAAAGGCCTGGTTTTAAACAATGGATGAATTACCGGCTGGATCATGCTGACATAACCAGTTTGACCTTCAGCATCACCCCAGCTTTCCAGCCAATGGTGGCTGGGTAATGTGAATTTACACAACTCAGTAGTTTCATCCATCTTCTCACTAAAAGAAACAGTAAGAGGGCATTTTTTTAAACCATTGATGAATTTATCTGCCGCCATAAAACTATATGCCGGGTTAGCTCCATAGATAAAAAGCGCTCCTATATTGCCTGCATTAAGATCATTAGTAAGAGTAATGATTTCTGAATCTATACCCTTGCGATAGTTTGCCGTTGAAGACCAATCTATAGTTTTACCTCCTGCACCTATTGCCTCATTTATTGCATTTACAATAATTTGAACATTGGGATCATTGCTTCCGCATACTACCAGGGCAGCGCCTTTATTAGCAGCTAATTCTGCTGCTGCTTTATTTATGCCTTCTGCCACTTTACCTTTCAGCACGGCAGATGTACTACCTCCGAGGGCGCCTAATAAAGCAAGAGCAACAGCACCAGTTTCAGATGGCTTATGCAGATATCTTTCATCTGCATTAGCACCAGTTAAACTAAAATAACTTTCAAATTGAAAATGCCTGCTCATGGCGGGTTTTTCAGCATTTATTCTCCTGGTTTTAGCATATTGATTTGAGAAAACAACAGGGCTTAACCATGTGCCTAAAAAATCTGCTCCCAGACTTACAATAACCTTAGCGTTTTCAAAATGGTAAGATGGCAAAGCAGTTTTGCCATAAGATGCTTTGTTTGCCTGCAACATTCCACTATAAGAAACTGCATCATATTCCACATGGCGACTACCGGGGAACTTGCTTAAAAATTCAGTAATTATTTGAAGAGTAGTGGGTGAAGTTAAAGTTGAAGTAAGTAACACCATCGGTTTACCGCCAGCAGCAGCAATACCCTGAGTTACCATTTTGTCAATTACCTC
>JBDSAQ010000500.1:0-6800 GCA_039922095.1 Ginsengibacter sp.
GTGATGAAGTCCATTCGGAAACGTTTCCTGCCATATTATATAAACCAAACTCATTTGGCCAGTATGCATCAGCTCTAACAGTATAAAATCCCCCATCTTCAGGATAGTTTCCGCGGCCAGGTTTAAAATTAGCTAACAGGCAGCCTTTTTTATTTCTTAGATAAGGTCCTCCCCACGGATATGGAGATTGAGAACGTCCACCACGTGCCGCATATTCCCACTGAGCTTCAGTAGGCAAACGAAAGGGAGATTCAGTTGCCCGCTTTTTTGAAATTAAAAATGAATTCAGATATTGAGTCCTCCATTCACAAAAAGCAGTTGCCTGCTTCCATGTTACTCCAACAACAGGATAGTTTCCGAAAGCCGGGTGGCTAAAGTATTGTTTGGCCATGGGCTCATTATAGGAGTAAGAAAAATCTCTCACCCACACCAATGAATCCGGATAAATAGGAAGATCTGTTTTAACAATGAATTTACCTCGGGGCACGGTTGCATTTTCTCTTTTAGCAGCCTCTTTAAAATCGAATACTTCTGAATGATATATTATTTTAGAAGCGTCTATTTCTTTTTGACCGAAAATGCGATTATCAGGAGTTACAATCATAGCATCTATTTTCTCAATAGTAGCTTTATCACCCCATTTGATTTTGCTGGCCTGAACCCAATCAATATATTCATTACCATCAGCACCCTGCTTTACATATCCCATTAATTTAGCTGCTATTGAATCACGAACCCAATTGGTAAACTGACGATATTCATTGTTTGTAATTTCAGTTGCATCCATGTAAAATCCACTTATGGATACCTGCTTATTGCGTGCCGTAAAAGCATAGTTTATATCCTCGTCACTTGGGCCCATATGGAAAGTTCCGGGAGGAACGTATACCATTCCGTAAGGCTTGCTTAGTGTATACTTAGAAGCAGGTGCTACACCGTGAAGCTGCCCATCTCTTGCTAACGTACCAGATTTTGATTTACCAAATTTACAACCTGATAGAAGAATGAGAGTAATCAGAACTAATAAACTTAACAACTTTGTCTTCATGGAATTTAACTTTGGGCTATTGAACAAATGTAATAATATTTAAATAAAATGCCTATCAAAATTTTGTTATAACGATAAGCTTTTGTTAAACAAAAAAACATGTGCTTAACAAAAACGGCTTAATAATTTAATTATTGTAGTTATCCTTAAAATTAATACCACTGGCAATTTGATCAATTATCATATCTAAATTTTTTTGCGGAGAACTGCAAGAGTAATTACGACACAAGTAAACAAGAGGTTCTTGAAGTGCTGTTTTATTTGATAATAAAGGGAATTCATTGCCACTGCTTATTTCTGTACTTTGTAAAATTTTATTAGGGATAAAATGAGACAGCAACTCATCTCTTAATGGAATAAAATCTTTTCCTATTATTGCTATTTCGTTAACCAACGCTGCCTGATCAATTAGTATGCAGGCCCAGTTTGCAAAGGAAGTTGGATATTTTATTATCATTTCTGATAAATCATTTAACATTTTTATGGCTCTCTCTTTCCATTCTTTTTTATTAAAAACCATGGACAGGTAAAACAAATTTGCTGCCATAACTGAATTACCCGAAGGTATTGCCCCATCATAAATCTCTTTTTTTCTAATGATTACGTCTTCTTGTTTTTTGCCGGTGTAATGAAAGTGATCATTTATATTTTCTCCAAAATTTTCAATAACAGTATCAATTAATAACAAGGCGTTTTGCAAATAAGTTTGCTCAGAAGTTACTTCCTGCAATTGAATACAAGCTTTTATCAAATAAGCATAATCATCTAAAAATGCCGGGTATTTTGCAATACCATTCTTAAAAGTATGATGCATCAAACCTTTATCTGCTGCAAATTGTAACAAGAGAAATTTAATATTTTTTACAGCAAGCTCTTTGTAAGAGGCCTCCTCAAATGCTACTGCAGCCTTGCTTAAGGCAATATTCATTAAGGCATTCCAACCCAATAATATTTTGTCATCTAATTGTGGCCTTACTCTTTTACCCCTGGCCTGTAAAAGTTTTTCCGCACAGGCTTTTAAAAAAGCTTCAAATTCTGCTTCGTTAATGCTTTTTGTTTTTGCAAATTCAGGTGCAGGTATAAGCACCCTCAATATATTTTTATGCTCCCAGTTACCTTGCGGAGAAATATCATAAAATTCACAAAATAACCCAGCATCATTTTCTAATATCTCTTTAATTTCTTCAAAGCTCCACACATAATATTTACCCTCCTCTCCTTCACTATCAGCATCTAATGCTGAATAGAATCCCCCTTCATCATTCATCAATTCTCTCTTAATAAAATCAATAGTTTGCCCAACAGTATCTTTATAGCGTTTATTTCTGGTTAGCTGGTATGCATCACATAAAGTGGAAATGATAAGAGCATTATCATAAAGCATTTTTTCAAAGTGAGGGGCCAGCCACTGTGCATCTGTAGAATACCTGGCAAACCCTCCCCCTATATGATCATAAATTCCTCCATATAACATTTTATCTAAGCTAAGGCAGGCATATTTTAAAGCGTTTTCATTTTTAGTATAATGATAATATCTAAGTAAATATTTTATTGTGAATGTTTGAGGGAACTTAGGAGCATTTCCAAAACCGCCCCATACCTTATCTGCCTGATTTATG
Organism: Ginsengibacter sp.; assembly: GCA_039922095.1. Taxonomy (GTDB): domain Bacteria; phylum Bacteroidota; class Bacteroidia; order Chitinophagales; family Chitinophagaceae; genus Ginsengibacter. The sequence goes on from JBDSAQ010000500.1 coordinate 2,668, forward strand.
ATATTTTCAAAAATAAGATTGGCTTCCCGCCATGAAAATATTTCCTTACCATCTACATCAATTGTATTTTTTAATTGAGCTGCTATGCTGCTTTTCCCAATATGCTGTGTTAATTCTTCAGCCTGAGATTCAATTTCCTGCCGCTTATCGGTGAACAATTGGTAAACACCTGAAAGTACTTCTTTCCACGATGGTTTGTTGAATGCCCTTTGAGGAGGAAAATATGTACCTCCATAAAATGGTTTACAATCAGGGGTAAGAAAAACGTTTAGTGGCCAGCCCCCGGCACCGGCAATGGCCTGAACGGCATCCATGTAAATATGATCAAGGTCTGGCCGCTCTTCTCTGTCAATTTTTATATTGACAAAATATTTATTCATCAGCTGCGCCGTTTCTTCATCTTCAAAACTTTCTTTTTCCATAACATGGCACCAATGGCAAGCCGAGTATCCGATGCTAACCAGGATGGGCTTGTCTTCATAACGGGCTTTTTGCAAAGCCTTCTCCCCCCAGGGATACCAATCAACCGGGTTATAAGCATGTTGCAAAAGATATGGACTTGTTTCTTCTGAAAGATGATTTAAAACCCTCATATCGTAAAATTATAGAGAGTTAAGAATATCGTATGAACGATTAACAAATAATTCTATAAGGTTATGGAATCGTTTATTGGAGAGAGGGAAGAGTATTGGGAAATTACTGCCTGTATGGATTACTGCTCTACATTTTTTAAAACAAAAATGCAGCGTAAAACTGCATGATAATAATTATTTAAGTAGATGATTTCTTTTTTTGCAGTACTAGGAAATGCTCAAGTGCTGATACCATGCTGGGCATCTTGGGTTGAGGAGCTTTTATATCCATGGTAAGCCCTGCGGCGGACGCAGCCTTGTAAGTGTTATCTCCAAAAGCCCCTATTTTAGTACCATTTTGCTTAAACTTGGGAAAATTTTCCAAAAAACTTTTTACTCCTCCCGGAGTAAAAAAGCAAATGACGTCATAAGTATTTTTGACGAAAATTTCCTTTATATCATTACTGATGATTTTATATAAAACCGGGGTGGCATATTCACAATTATTTGATCTTAACCAATTGGTAATTTCACTATCAAAAGATTCTGAGCAGGGATATATAAATCTTTCAAGCTCCTTATGCTTATTAATAACATCGAATAAGCTTTTATTAGTACCATCAGTACCATAAAATACTTTGCGCTTTCTATATAATATGAATTTTTGCAGATATAACGCCACAGCTTCCGTAATACAAAAATATTTGGTATGCTGGGATATTGTAATTTTCATTTCTTCGCAAATACGAAAAAAATGATCTATTGCATTTCTGCTGGCAAAAATAACAGCAGAGTAACTTGTGATTTCTATCTTTTGTTTTCTGAATTCTTTGGCGGGGATGCCCTCTACTCTAATAAAAGGATGAAAATCCAAATTAACTTTAAACCTTCGTGCCATTTCAAAGTAGGGAGATTTATCACTTTCCGGCCGGGCCTGAGTGATTAAAATATTTTGAATGTATTTTCCAGGCTTATGTTCCTGCGAAGCAATGTTTTTAACCATTTGTAGACTCATACGGTACTGCAAATATACAAAGAGTTTATGGAAAAAATGCGCAAAAACCCTATGCATATTTTTGCAAAAAAAACCTTAATAACAATTTATAAATGATTAACAATGGCAAAATTTCAAGAGATATAATGTAAAGCAAAAAATGTAGCCTGGAAAGATGAAGTTGTTGCTGTAAGAGGCCATAGGATCGTAAAAAACGCATCATAAAAAAAATGGTTAATACAAGCAAGGAGATAATGATTGCACTGTGGACCAATACAGGCCGGGCAAAAGCAAGAAGTACTATAAAAGGGAGAAGTGTAACCCCAATAATTTTATTAATAAGGAATATTACAAAAATGTAAGTATTTAATGCAGCATCCATACCCGTAAGCCATCCAATTAATTTTAATACACAAAACTTTACAGTATAAATACCGCCAACTGACACAATGCAAAAAAACAAAATCCTGGGGTTGTACTCTGTGTTTATAGAATAATAATAGGATAGCAATTGCCATATATATACTCCGCCTGTGATGGAAAAAAATATATTAAAGATCAGAGAAGGTAGCCTCGCCTGCAACAACAGATCAGTCAACTGGTTTTGCCTGAGAGAAGTATTAAAGAATACCCTAAAGATATTGTGGAAATATCTTGTATAGAAAATCCTTAGTAAACCCAATATTAAAATAATACTGCTGAGCAGGTAGAATAAATATTCCTTACCGCCGGCTTGCCTGGGCTTAAGAGAAAAAGAAACCGGAGTATGCCTGAGATTAATATATTTATTTACTGAAACTAATTGACTTAAAAGTGACTGATAATTTTTTACAGGTGGCTTTATAGTATCACTTATGGAGGAGGTATCAATATTTAACTTCAGTAAATTACTGCTATCGCTTTTTAATTGCCCGTAACCTTTTATTTGCTGAACAAGAATAAATATTAATATTAATTTAAGTTTTCTCATTAATTGATTAAACAGCTAAAAATAATTTATATAACCAAAATGTATTTTTGAAGAATTACGGATATCAAACTTTATATCATTTCTTTTACCAATAGCATAGCTAAGATTTAATAAACCGAATTTGGTTTCAAAAGTTAACCCTAACCCGCTGCCAATAAAACTATTCGTAAAATTGGTGGATTGAAAGCGTGATCTTGTAAAACCAATATCAGTAAAGCCAAACAAATACGAATTTATTCCAACCAAATATCTATACTCTGCTGTAAACACAGTGTATTGTGTTGCATAAATGCTTTCTTCATTAAACCCTCTTAGCAGCCTGTATCCGCCAATCTGAAATAATTCATTTCTGAAAATATTCTGACTTTGAAAAACACCAGTATTAACGGCAACCTTAAGGCTACTATTTGTTGAGGTTGAAAAATAATGGGCAGCCTTTACAGTAAACCTTAACTGGTATGTTTTCAATTTTAAAGAATCATATAAAGAATTAAAGTCAAGATTCGGATTGGAAGCATCTTTTAAATTAGTTATATCATTATTCTTACTGATCTTCTTTAATCCTGCGGTAGCTACCATTCTAAATTCATTACCTTTTCGTGGATTGAATCTGTAATTAGTATTTATCCATTCATAATCAATACCTATACTATTGGAATTTACATCAATATCAGGTGGAAGTTTTTTTGTAATCCTGATCTGATTGGTATCAAATCCTCCCTGTAATAAATAGGCCCGTTGGTTTTGTATAAATATTTTGCCAGATTGCCTGTCTGATAAAATATATTGTAATCCTAACTGTGTGTTTAACTGCAAATAACTGGAATCTCTTTTTAAAAGATTAAAGGTAAAATCAATACCAAAAGCTGAATTAAAAATATATGGATGCTGATAACCCAAATTTAATCTTGGAGATTTCCTTTGTAACTGTTGCCAGTTTAATATTATGTTTTCACCCGCGCCAAGGGAGTTTTTTAAATCAAGATTAACATCCCCGGTCAATTGTGATTTGCCTGTAATGTTATCGCCAGGAAGAAAACCAACGAGAAAATTAATCTGACTGCTGGGTTTTGGATCAGTATATAAATTAAGTGTTGCACCGGTACCCAGCATACTAACATCAGAAGTGTTTTGCTGCCGCAAGTAAGGCAGTTCCTGCAAGCGTTTGCTTACATTTTGCAACTTCTCATAATTATATATACTGCCATTCCCTATACCAAGATAATGCTGAAGAAAGTTGTTTTTAATTTTTAATTTCCCATACACTCTTATGCTGTCTATGTGATATAAAACACCTTTGTTTACTTTAAGTGTTGCGGTTACTATTTTTTCTTCAATTTGTACATTATCTAATTTTATTTGGGCAAAGGGATAACCATTATTTTCATAATAATTTAATATTGACTCCTGCATTTTTTGCAGTTCATAAAAATTAATTTTTTTATTGGTGAATTGACTTTCCTTCCATCCTGATTGATCTAATGCCTTTCTTTCTATACTGTCTGTATTGACTTCAACCTGATTGTATTGCGGTCCTAAAAACAGATGTACATGTGCAGCGAGAGAATCAAAATATAAAGTATCAACAGATGCAGCA
>JBDSAQ010000501.1:0-16976 GCA_039922095.1 Ginsengibacter sp.
GCCGGGCCGCTCACAAAACTCCATGCAAAGGTCAAAGGTTTATTTTCCGGGTCTGTACCCTGGCCATTCAATACTGTTGTGCTTGCAGGCTGGCGCACTACCTGGTTCTCGCCGGCATTAGCGGTGGGGGGAAGATTTGGTTCGGGTAATACATTTATAATAACCTGGTCGGTATGGCTTTTTGCACCTTCTTCGTCAGTAATAGTAAGTTCAAATATATATTGTCCCGGCTCTATAAGATTTGATACTGCCGGTTTTGGAGAAGCTGCATCAGAGAAAACTACATTCTGCTGAGCGCTTACCAATGCCCATGAAAATTTTAATGGTTTATTTTCCGGATCACTTGAATTACTTCCATCAAGCAAGGTTGAATTTTGAGGTAAAACAATTTCCTGGTCAGGGCCGGCTTCTGCAACAGGAGATTGATTTATCATTTCCTGTATTACAAATTGTATGGGTGTGCAGTTAGAAGAACAGATGTATGGCAAATAAAAATCAGCAATTACATCATCATTGCTGAGTGAATTATATACATTATTTTCTTCTTCTCCTATAATAACTGCCGGGCTTGGAACCCTTATTGTAACAGGTGATTGTGCAGGGGAGGACACAAGTAATTCTCCTGTTTCAAATTGGCCAAAAAATTTGAACACTGTTAATATTACCGGCAAGGAATTGACTACAATAGTAAAACTGCCACTGGTGTTTAAGAACGTGGTTATATTAGTATTTTTAACTTGTACCACTCCTGCATGTATTGGTTCTCCGCCGGGTGTTCTTGCAAAACCGGTTATAGTGAATGGGCCCTTCAGTTCCGGAACTTCGTGTTTTTTATGGTATACAACAATGAATGTTCCTCCCATAGGCACTCCTGCTTTGTGTTGTATTCCGGGATGTTTTTCAATAAAGCGGTTAAAGAACATATTGCTATATATCTCATTGAGACGACTGTTGAATTGCTGGAATATAGAACGAAAGCCGCCCTTCTTACAACTTAAAACAACTTCATCAAAATGGTCAATAAGATCTTCTGCGAGATTCCTCCTTTCCCTGTTCAAATCATCATCATTATTTAAAAGATCAACAAGTATAGTCCTCATCTGCTGGCTCTGTTTTTCAACCTCTTCATATACAGGAATAAGAAAATCATCATACTTACTTATAAATACTTTCAGGTCAGGCACCATAAATGTTTTAGCTAGATTGAGCAATACCAGGTAATCGCCAAACACATCAGTACCAACACTGGCTTCGTTAAAGAAGGGTCTTGCGGCATCCTGGTTATCATGCAGGTATTCAATCATCTTCCCGATAACGGCTTCCCATTCTCTCCTGATGATCTCATAGCTTGTTTGCAGGTCCCTGATATTACAACTTATAATAGCATCTGCTATTTTGCTAAGGTCGGCTTCACCAGTGCTTAAGGCAATTACCTCAATGGGCAAACGGAAAAATGTTTTTTGCATATTGATCTGCTGTATCACTTCCTGGTACTTTAGCCCGATATGTCCCTCAATGCGCAAAAAATTATAGGGCTCAAGATCATACTTGAGCGGAGATCTTACAAAATCATCATCTGCATTATATCCAGGAATAGTTGCATGGTAACATAAGTTCTGATTTCCCTTTCCACGCAAGGTTTTATCAAAATTCCATGAAGGAAAAAGCTGAAGAGGCTTATAGTAATAAGGGATTGACTTTTGAGATAAAGGTGCATCATTAAGCAAACTTGGGGTTATCCGTATTCCATCATGCGGTGCATTGGCTGCTGAAACAAATGGGGGAATAAAAATATTATTCTTCATCAGTTCCATTTTTGAAAAGAGGAACTTTAATTCAAGAATTAAATTCTTTTTTTCAAACAGGGGTGAATAAATAAAATAATGCCTGTACGAACTTACCATTCCTGCAACAGGCACAGCTTCGCCCAATAATAAATGTCGCGGAAACAGAGACGTATTTGGGGCACATGTGCTCAAAATCCCATTACCTGTTTTTCTAAATTCATTATACGCCAGTAGCAAATCAGAAATAATATCGTAATAATATTGAAGGTGCAGTAACTGGTCTTTAGTTGTAATGTTATTAACGAAATTGAAGCCCGACTTTAATCCGGAGAAAGGGCTTGATCCGCCGGGGTTCCCCAAAAAAGTGCCGAAGGTTGTAAAAGCAGTAGTAAGTGTTGTTTCAACTTTGGTTAGAAAAGATTCTGTTAACACATCAATGTATCCCTGCAAAACCTGTTCAGTTTGTATAGGGAAAGTATTTGGCACATCATATCTTGGCATCCTGATATCAGGCAACGTATAAAAGGGGCTAAAGCTTAAAGGGTTCCCCGTTGAACCAATAAGGGTATTGATCAGCGGTACAGGTGGTGAATTTTTAGCTACAAGTAATGGCCTGATAGTTAGGGTAACATTTATGCCTTTATCATCGCAGGAATTAGGATCACAATTTTTATTTTGTTCTTTCAGCAATTCTACAAACAGCATCACTATATAATTGTCTAAACCTGAAAATATATCTGCCAGGTTATTACCACCATCAGAAATATCAGGTCTTAATTCCCATAGGGTAAATTTTGATGTTTTAGGATTTACATTCTCATTTACGAATTTTTCATAATAATCATCCTTTAGGGGATCGAAAGATTTAAATGCCGTGAAAGTCATGTTTTCATCAAGCCTTACCAGGTATCCTTCAGATGTAACACCAACACCTTTTGTTATAGTGATCCAGCTTTTATCGGCTGCCGTTTTTATCTGCAATCCGCAAACAATGCCTATTCCAATAAGGTTGGTTCTTGTCATTCGCCCCTGCTCATCAAGAAATCCAAACAAATTATTCAGGTCATCGGAAGTGAGTACCTGGTCTGGAACAAATTCCGGAAAAGTGGCATGTACAGGAAACATAACTTAATTTTTTTATTTAAATAATAGTGCGGCCAAGTAAAACCCTGTTTTCATCATTACCATCTGCACAATCGTGCAAAGTAGCAGGCGGATAAATATTTTTTAATTGATTAAAAACTTCGAGAAGCGACACAAGCTTGTTGTGGAGTTCAACTGCATCTGGCTCCGGTTTGGCCAGTTCCGTTCGCCAGGCGCAATACACAAATGAGAAATCAAGTAATTGCTTTTTACTTACCCAGCAAACTTTTACTCCAAGATGTGCGGGAGTTTCAAGCCGGATAGTTTGTTCAGCGAATTGACGGAAATCCATGTCAGTTCCGGCAGGTCCATCTTCGCCATTGATCACTACCGTAATTCTGAACGAATAAGGATCTTCATCACCACAGGTTCCGCAGCCGGGTAAAAGGCACACGGGTAACAGCGGATCACCTGCACCGATACTCTCGTCTTCTATAAGGTTCCCACTCTGTATTATATCACCTGCGTCAAGAGGGTTTCTTTCCAAACCATAAAATTCAACCAATTTAATAATTTCATTTCTTGCCGCCACTGCAGAGGCTTCTGTAAGGAAATGTTGTTTCCTTGTAGCAATTACTTCACCAGTTGGGTCCAATAAATTCAGTACCCATTTGATCTCTTTTTTTATCTCGTAGCTGGCAGGGTTACCTATAACATTCCATACCGCATTAATTTCCGCTTTTGCTAAAGCTGTGGCAGCGGCAAGGTTTGGGTTTGAATACCTGGTACTGCTGCTGAGGTATATTTTGTGTGATGAATCTATAAGCCGCCACCTGCGTTCGTAGAACTTTCCGTCAATATCCTTTTCCTCATACAACTCAAAATATAAAGCGGGGTTTCTTTTAATTCTTGGTCTTAATAATAAATGTTCTACAATAAAGAGTTTTTCTATTCCTGTGATCTTTTTGGCGAATGAAATAATTCTTCTAAGTTCAACACGTGCAGGTTTTAAAGGAGGAACGCGGTGGGTGGCGATCACTATGTCATCATCGTTCTTAAGATTTATTGTGCCTTTTTTACCCTTAGTAATTGTGTACTTTGATTCATCAGTAAAATATTTATATACCTGTGCAATTTCTTTTTTGTATTTCTCTGTGGCTTTCTCCTTTGAAATATCCAGGTAATTATTAGGGCTTTTGAGATAAATAATATCATTTTTATCTATAAGTCTCCAGCCTCTTTCGATAATAATTCCATTGATATCTTTCTCCTGGTATATTTCAAAATAATTAAAATAACCATAGTCATCTAAATCAAGAAGCAGCTCTATTCTTTTTTGCAATCCTGCCATATTATTTACACTACAAACATTTGCTTCATCTTTATAATTCAACCCTCTTCCCCTGTTTGCGCTTGTAAAAGGAAATCCCTTAAGAAAATCTATTTTATCATTTATAAGTTGCTCATCTGTTTTATCCCTGTCATCAGTATAAGCATAAAGCATAAGTGCATATTCGTTGAACTCTTCTCCAAACCTGGCAAGCAGGTGATCAAGAAAACGGTTACGCCTGTCGAGGAAGTGAGGATCTTTTGGATCTTTTGTTTCAATTAATTTCTCCAGTTTTGCTTCATTAAAATTTTTATAGATGCCTTTATATCCCGGAGCATCATCGAGCCCGGCAATAAGTTCATTATTAATGAAACCTGAAAAATAGGTATGCTCTACTGATTTATCAATGGCAAAAAGCTCCTTTATATGTGAAAGCTGGTACAGGTAGTTCAAAAGCAATTGCTCAAAAAACATCAGGTAAGCTTTCAATTGTTTTGCCTGGGATTTTCTTTTGGGAGAAGCAGAATCAGATAATCCAAGTTCGCCTACGCCATAGGTTACGGGCAACGAATTTTGAACCGGGTAATATTTCTGCAGATCAAAATACCTGCCTGCGGGCACGGCAAAATCATTATCTGTTTCAAAATATTTTGGCTGTGCATGTTTTCCTTTTATTACGAGGAAACTATCGCTTAATTCAAGCCTGTCTGGTAAAAAAGGAAGCCCGTTCTTAAATACCAAAACCTTACAGGCTTCAATGTAGAGCCTTGGCTGGTGATTATAAGATACGTTCATAAACCAGGAATCATTATCGGGAACCATTTTGCCGGCCGCATTCTGCTTTAATGCAACATTGCCATCAGCATCGTATTTTGATAAGATAAAATTCTTTACAGAGATAACACCGGGGATATCCATTAAGAGGTTTATGATATCCGATGCATACAAAACCTTTTTTAGGTTTGTGCTTTCAAGTTGTTTATCATCAATAAAACCATTGTGTAATTTCGGGCCTTCAAATATTTCGTCTACAGGTTTTCCGCCATCAAATAATTCTTTTAAAGAATAAAATTTTATATCAGCACTAAAATACTGATCTATCAAATAAAAAGCTTCAGCCAATACAGCTTCAATGTCTGCGGATGGCTCTACTTCCATATCTGCACAAATGGCTATGTCCTCAACTTCTATAGCTTTTATAGTGCAATAATCTTCATCAAGATTGCGATTGGCATGGAGAACCGCTGAAGTTTTTGCGATCACTTCATCGGCTTTTTTTATTTTCTCCGCATACTTTGGCATAATACCACCTGCAGTTATATCGCTTATAGCGGTCTTCAATTCCTGCAGGGTTTTTAAACTTTTCCTGCTTGCGCTGCTGCTGAACCATACAGTCATAGGTACATCTTCAAACAACAGAACAGGAAGTGGGGAAGGGGGTACACCTGTCCCAGGATCATATTTAATTTCAAGGGTAACGTAAACGGGCCTACGCAATGCATTGCCAAGGTCGGCATCTGGAATGTCTGTTACAGGCACACCCAGCCCATGTTTGAACTTTGAGATGGTATGTACGGTAACTTCTGTTATTATACTTGATGGTTTGCGAAGATCATGATATAAAGCTTTATTCTGCTCAAGCATGTACCATGATGGTAAACGAATTTCAATATCAGCAGTTGCATAACCGGAATCGGAAGCAAAATTGAATTTATATTTTATCTTCCCGCTATTGAGGTTACCTGTTTTTTCCTCATCTTCAAATTCAATCAGTACATCATATAAGCCTTTTATGATTACAGGGATAATCGGGCTTCCTGCAGGAGTATATTGCAGGATACTTTTTTCACAATTTGCGTAGAGATAGATATCATCGCAAGGACATTCTTTGCAATGGAGCCATCCGTTTTTTACACCGTCAATATCAATCAATAATTTCCTGTAATCATTCAGTGTCCACGGACTTACGGTGAGTATTTCCCGTGCGGTATAAAATCCCTGCCGGTCGTTTTGCGGATCTATATTTTCCGGCTCTGCCAGCAGGTCTTTTATATCTAATGAAGTGCGGTAGCCAAGATCGGTAATGGCATAACATAAAGCCTCCAATATGGTAATACCGGGATCATGAATATTGTAATCGGTCCAGTATTTACTTCCCAGTTCCTGTATATAATCCAATCCTTTTTGCCGCAACAAATTATAATCGCTACCTGGGTTTAGAACCGGATTCTTTTGTATGGTAATGCTTTGTTGCATTAGTTGTGCTATTCCGCTTTTTATATTTATAAAATCAATGATGTGGATGATACACACTCAACAACCGTTGATGCTTCATCTTCGTCAGCAGGTACTATGATATGTTTGGAAGCCGGCTTCGATACAAGAATACTTCTTGAAGTAGAAGCGGTTATTTCTTCCAGGGTTATATCCTCCGTATTAACATCATCTATTTTGTGAGATAATATCACATCAGTTATAAAATCCACATAATATCTTTCCTCTATAAAATTGATGAGGGAAGATTTATAAATCTTTCCTCCAAATTGAACATCAGCAGTACCAGCATAAGCCCATGGTGTCAGGTATTGCGTAATCTCATTCTTCAACATATTAGCATAGAAAGTAAAATCTTTGTATTGTTCGTAAAGCTTTAAAGTAAATGAAATGCCTACTTCTTCAAACAGGGGCTGTCGTGTTTTTACAGTAACAAAACAGGACACTTTTTTCTTTAAAAAATTTTCAATGTTGGTAAGTGTATCCTGGTTGGTATAAGGCTTTAAAGGATTAGCCTCGCTTTTATTAGTTAGAAGAGGTATAGTAATAATAAGTACATGGCCTGGCTTCACTTCATTGGTATATTCTTTTCCGCCTGATTCAAATACACTGGTATGATTTAAACATTTCACTTTATATATTTCCGGAAAGGCTTCCAATATAAGGTGTTCATAATCCCAAATCGTTATAGCTCTTGCTTTGTGGCGAAGCCGCTCGCTTACACGTATATAAAAATGATCTTCATTTTCTTTTGGCCTTCCTCCAAACGAACTGTAGGGCTGGGTGATCTTTTTAACTGCAGCATCCGGCGTTTTTAATTTTGAAATGGTACCGGCAGGAAGCGGAAGGTTTAAAAAATCATCTGCGTTATCGTGTGATTCAAAAGTGCTGATAGCGGCTTGCGCATCTACGCTTAGCAATTTAGATATTGCTTCTGCAGCGTTTTCTATTGCGGCTCTTATCCATATTTTCCCTGAGGAAAGAAGGGTGTTATTTGTGGTGGCTTTTGGTGGAATTGCAAAAGAAATAATTCCTGATTGAAGCAAAGCAAGTGTGGCATCACTTATCTCCTGGTCGTTAAAATCAACCCAGTTGTTATTGCTTAAATAACTCCATTTAACATGATCATCTGGTTTGGCTATAAGTGGGTCAGTAGAACCTTCTACAGCCTGGAATAAAATATTTACGGCCTGATTTGCGAGCAGGTTTTCAATCCCTATATAAAATTCACCGGTGTGATAAACAGGGATTGTATTTCCATTTACATCCTTTCCCCAATGTTTAAATTGAGGTAACAAATAAACAGGATCTGTATTCGCACTAATATTGTTGAGATACTTATGTTGTTCGGCATCACCGAATGGATAAATATGAAAGAAGCGGATATCCCGATTATTAAAAACACTTACCGTATTCGATGTAAGATCAGTTATTTGATAAGCTGAATAACTAAGATATATTGATTGAATAAGCGGGGTATAAGGTTCAGTTGGTTTTGCGGGGCCGGAAATGGGAGTTTTTGATTGGCCGATGAGATACAGCGTTAAGGTGTCGAGGTAAAGTTTGTATCCGAAATCATCTTTCAATCTTAACTGTAAAAACCCTTTTGAAGTGTTACTGCTAAATGGCAAATATTCTTCTCCGTAAACGGCGGTTCCTTTATCGGGCATTGGCTGTGTAAGCGAAAAAAGAGATACATCTTTAGTAGCCGAATTCAAAATTGAAACATTATTCAAACTTGTAATTGGGGTGGTTGAGCCTACAGGATCGGTTGTATTAGTCCACACTTTACCAGTCAGGAACTTAACATCAACATTCGGAACTGAAGTGGAAGATGATGTGTCATATTTAATATCAATTGCTGAGGGAAGGCCGGCCCATTCAATATTGAGTTTTATCTGGGTATTCTTTTTAGAAAATACTTCTTTATTTCCTATTATGAAAGTGGAATCTGTTTTTGGTTGTGACCCAAAAGGCATGAAAGGTTTTGCAGCATCAAGAGGACCTGCATCATTTGATAATAATAAATTTTTTATACCCTTTTGATTATACCCGCTGTCCATTCCAACTTCAACCTTTACTTCAACAGCAGTGATGGTTATATCTTTTAGGGTATCATATTCATATGGTGTCAGATCTGCCTGTAAAAGGTAAATTTTCAAAATGGGTAAGGCGCAATTAAAAGTGCCCCCATGAACAGCAGCATTATAATTTTCAATTGCAGGCAGGTCACCGGTAAGGGTAAACGATATTTGTGCGCAGGAAGTTGATGGAGAACCGGTGAGTGTTGAAGTTGTAATTGAAGGCGACAATACTTTATGCCAGCCTTTTGCCGTTGTCAGGTAACATTCAATATGCTTTTGACCTAATAAAGCATAGTTAGGCGTTACCAGTTTTATAAAAGCTTTTCTCTCTCCTTCTGTAAGGTATAAATAATGAGAAGCGATTGCAAATCCAATAGCGGCTTCCGGCATAACAATGTCAGCAAGATTCCCTTCTATAAATTCTTTATGTACATATGGATGCCATTCTTTATTGGCGCTTTTTAATTCTGCACCCAGACCATCTTCGCTGTTAACAACCGGTGAGGCAAATAATCGCTTAGTATTGTTTTGAATAACTGTAGCTGGTGAAACACTATAGTTTTTAATAGTATCTGCTGCATTAGCAATGTACACAGAACTTAACGTAGTAACCTTCGCTTTATTGAATGTGCTGTCAATATCCAAAGCATATAATACATCTTTTCCTTTACTGTCTTTGCCTGCTTTTAACTGAGTTCCTTTGGCAAGAAGATAGCTGTTCACCTGTTTTGCAAGTTCCACAAGAACATGTGCATGGTTAGGCAAAGCTGCTTTTGGTTTCAGCCTTAATACTTCTTTATAATAAAAATCAAGATGGCGATTTGTTATAGTATTTGATTGCTGCTGTGCATATTTAAATAATTTTAAAAAGCTTAAGAACAGAGCATAGTGCGGCTGGTGGCTATCCCAGTCTGTTAATGTTTTTTCTAATTCTGTGGATGCTTCATTGGTAATCTTTGTAAATGCAAATAAGTATTGGTCAAAAATACTGCTGAACAAATTATGGTTTGCACCATGTTGTATCCGCAGGTATTCTTTTTCATCAGCAGTTAATGCAATATCATCAGCAAGAGAAGTGGAAAAAATATTCAGATCGTTTGCAATACTATTGACATAGTCTGTCCAGTTTGCAAAACTCCCAATGATCCAGTTTTCAGATAAGCCATCACTGATAATTTCAGCTGCATCAACTACTTCTTTATTTAAAACCCGCCATCCGTTAAATGAACTAACAGTGAGGTAGTTTAATAAACCGGCTTCTTTATAATAACTGATCAACCTGTTGAGAGACGGGGCTAATTTGGTTTGGATCAGATTCAGTAAGGTGTTTTTTAGTACGATATTTTCCGGCAATTTTCGTTGATATTCATCCATGGCTTTCGAGAGCGAAAGCAGAACGCTGAAAAGTTCATTAAGATTTGTTTCTAATCCCGGTATATCATTCCTGTTATCATCCTGTTTAAGAAAATCAAATCGTTTTTTTATTTGTTCAAGATATACATCAACATCCTGGATCGCTATAGAACCGAGCTGAGATGAAATATCTGAAGTAAAGAAAGATTGCCAGGTACCGGTATCAGTATTAGTGGCATCGAAATAATTTAAAAACCCTCCAAATTCATTTGCGAATACGATCCAATCCTGGTACTCATGCTCATCAACACTAATGTAGCCCGGCTTCAATGCATCCAATGAACGTTGGCGCTGGCTGGTACCGCCACGCTTTAAAGGATTTTTATTTTCACCACAGTTCGCCATTAGTTAAACTGATTTATCAGTGACTAAAAAATTAAGTTCAGTTCCTTCATTAATATAATAAGGGAAAACAAAGTTGAACCTGGAGTTAGTTGCTCTTATTACATACTCAATCTCTATCAAAATTTCACCTTCGAGTTCATTAAACCCATTCATGATAATACTCACTACATCTATTCTTGGTTCAAAGAAAAGTATCGCCGTACGAATCTTATCTTTAATGATTGTCTTGGTTGTTGTATCAAGAGATTCAAAAACCATTTCATCCATATTGCAACCGTATTTGGGTTGCATGATACGTTCACCAACCGCGGTGGTCAATAAGATTTGAAGGCTTTTCTGAATGTCTTCGTTCTTTTCTGTCATTTCAACGCTTTTCAGATCTGCATTGAAAGTGGGCGGAAAGCTCCAGCCCTTACCTAAAAAATCATCCTGTTCAAATCCTTTTGCCATATAAATATTTTTATCCGCCGATCATTACTGTCGGGCAACCTAATGTTATTGAACCGCCATGTGATGTACTATCGCCTTGCCTTGCAGCCGCTGCACCACCGATGTTTACTGATGATGATCCTGCTGCAATTGAATCCGGGGGGCCGGTACAGGTGCACATATCACCTACACGTGCAGCAGGCATTCCTCCGATTAACACTGTCGGGCAGCCGGGTGGTAATACCGGTCCTCCTACATGCGGAACGGTTCCTGTCACAAGCGGACAGGTATGCATATCACCGGCTCTTGCTGCCATACCCATTGGTTACTTTTTAATTAATATTAACCGTACTTCCCTTTACATTAGTTGTTCCGCCCGATTTGAAATCCGCCCCGCTTCCTCCTTCCACTTTAGCCGCAGAACTTGCTTTCAACGCCAGGTTGGTTCCAT
This sequence comes from Ginsengibacter sp., assembly GCA_039922095.1. GTDB lineage: Bacteria > Bacteroidota > Bacteroidia > Chitinophagales > Chitinophagaceae > Ginsengibacter. The sequence goes on from JBDSAQ010000501.1 coordinate 11,197, forward strand.
CAGCTTTTATATCACCGGAAGGCGCTTTAAGAATAATATCCTTAATGCTTTCTATAGTAACACCATCTTCATTCATCGTAAACTTGTTGCCATTCTGATCTTCGAAATATATCTTTTTATCTTCTTCTGTTATATCAACCTTGTTACCACCAGGCGTTTCAATGTGAATGCTTTTTTTATCATCATTAAAGATCAGCTTCATTTCACTTCTTGTCTGAAAGCCTTTCTCATGATTGTCGTCACTTGCCTCTAATGGTGCAGGCTTTGCGCTGCTGTTAACCATTCCAAGCACCACTCCATGCCGCGGATCATTATTAATAAATCCTACTATCACTTCATCTTCAATTTCAGGAAGAAAGAAGCTTCCTCTTTTATTACCTGCATCAAGGGTGCAAACACGGCACCATGCACCCTCATCATCTTTATGAATAACTGGTATCTTAACCAGTATCCTGTTCTCACCATCAGGGTCTTCTTTTAATTGTGTTACTATGCCAACCTGCAAACCTTCAATAGCAGGTAATAATCCACCGGCAGGCGGTTGCTGAATATTGTAAGTTTCAGTGAACCATTCCGGGTTGATCCCGAATTGAAAAACCGTTTGCCAGGTACCATCCTCTACTTCCTGCCTTATCCCGGTTACATACAGTTTGCCTTCAAATCTTTCTCCTATACCATTTAGTTGTATCAACTTCCCCGGAGTTACTGCTGCTGTACCTTCTGTTCGCACCCTGCCTCTGATCTTTGCCAGCTTATTTTTCATTGCCCTGGTATTTACCCATGCCTGCAATTCAGGCTCCTCCAGTTTACCACCATGATATAATTTGAATTCAGTTTCACCGATAATATCAGCAAGTGCATCCGCGGTAAGATTACCTGCATCCGGTACTCCCGGGTCTTCGGCTTCTACCGTATCAAGCAATGCCTGGTCAGTATAATTCCAACTGGTACCCTTAACAGATTTATATTGAAGCCTTGCATCAATCTCTGCATCAAGGTCCATCACAGTGGCGCCATATTGTATTGTCAATGCTGTAGCGCCGCTGAAATCAGGTTTTGCAATAGTGATCTTATTATCATTGGTAAAACAAACCACACCTGACGCATCACAGCGACACAGCATAAAATCCCAATCTGTACTATTGTATTGCACCACTTGTTTGTGTGTTACTGTTGTTGCGGTTACATCTTTATCCACTCCATGTGCATCAATTAATTCTTCCATTATCGCACTATCTTTTACATCTTTAAAATATTTACTCTTACATGCCCCGGTCATTTTTACCGCCTTATCCCTGCATTCTATAATCAGTACCGAATTATTTTTTCTGATTTTTATTCCATGTTTTACAACGATGCCTTTAAATATGGTTTCCTCGGTACTCCGGTATCCCGCCTTTATCTCAATTTCTTTTCCCGGTTCAAAATCAGGCTTGTTACTTATTTCAAAAGATTGTTTTGAAGCTTCGCCGTCTAATAAAATAATAGTTGCCGCCGGAATTCTGTTCACTTCTTTATTTACTACAATCGAAAGAATATGATATTCTTTTGGTACCGCTGTGCCCGCAGATAATATCGTAAACGTTGCAACGGTTTTGGGTGCATCGGATGGTATCGTTCTTTCATTCGGCATTATTTACTTTTTCACTTTATCTATCGGTGGAAAAAAAATTTCATCTCCAACTTTAAGTTCCCTGAAATTGGTAAGGTTATTTGCCGATGCTACCTGTATATAATATTTTGAATCGCCATAAATATGATAGCACATCCATGGCAGCGTATCACCTTTCTTTACTACCCTGTAATGAGTGAGATCAGGCGATTTATCCTGTTGCTTTAGTACCCTCAGTTCCTCTTCCGTAGCCTCTTTCAATGAAACTTTGCACACAGCCCGTATGGGGGAGCCGTCAGGATTGAAAAGCTTAAAAGCAATGTTTAAACCGGAACACCGCCCTTTAAAAAGATCAGTGCCCCAAACGAATTTGAAAAATCTTGGCTCATGAACATTGCCATCATAGTCCATCAAAAATTTTTTAAAATTGGCTATATCGTCAGCAATGTTTGTTTTAGGTTTTCCGTCAATAATGCCTGTGTTATCAAATAAAAATTCAAAAGACATTTCCTCAGGATACTTTACTTTAAATTGTTGCTTGCCACCCGTAGTACCCTGACCCTGGCCTTTTTCAAATTCATACTTAATATCAATGGTGTATGTTTCGGGGTTGATCAATGCCATATATGGGTTATCAATTCCATCAATGCTGGCAAGATGGCTATCTGCCAAATCCACATTGGTGTAGGCATATATCTTCATCTTTTTTAACTCACCCTGTGCACTAAAACTTTCAGTAATTGTGGGCATACTCAGCGTTCTTTTTTGTTGTTCAGCAAATCAATAACCTGTTCCACACATTGATTGATAATTGCTTCTTTTTCATCTTTATTGCCATCCGGTTCGGTAGTTGAAGCCTGTTGTGGCGATGATTTTCCTTCAGGCTGGTTAACGGTAACACGGATATGTAATTCTTTTATTTCCAGGGGCATGATCTTACATTAAAGTGAAGTAACTGTAACTGAAATCCAGGGTTTCTATAACAATTGAATTTTCCTGCGCATTAAAATCACTTACGCTCCATTTTTTTGGCCAGGCATTATATACATGCCACGTTTTAAGAGGCTGATGCTCTTCGTTCAGTAACTTAATAATAATGTGGGCTGGAGAAAAACTCCTGTTTTGAAAGGCATCAAGACACCAGGCCACAACACCGGAATCAGTAAGCATTCCACGTTTAAGAGATAGATCCGGATACTTTGTACGCACAGGAAGTTTATGCTCAAACCTGTTCTCACCACCTTCTTTAAAAGATTCTGTATCATACTCCACATTTAAACCGGAAACAGATTGAAAGCGCACATCATTATCATCGCCGATGCTTTCATCGCCTTTCATCTTTTTAAACTCTACTTTGAAATGGAAACCTACCGGAGGATAATACCCGCCTGCTTTAGGACCCGTGGCCATATTATTTTATTTGGGATTTGTTTGCAGTAACCCGTATATACTTTTATATATACAGATTTTAAAATGATCTTAATCAAATTAAATCATCGCCTGCACAAACAATCCTGATTACATAATTACTTTACTATGTTCAATCCTTCATGAGCTATCTCAATGGTCTCAATAGCTACCTCATTTCCATCTGCTTTAAGATCGCTGGCCTGCATTTTAATCGGGAATGCATTAAGAGCCTTCCATGTCATTACCGGCTCATGATTTTCATCAAGAAGACTGATCACTATATCCCTTCGTGTAACTTTATTAAGATTGATCTCATTGATCCAATCAATAAATTCACTATCAGCTTTAACCGTACCTCTTTTTAAAGTAAGATTGCTGAATTTATGCATTCCGGGCATTTTTATTTTCGAGTAATCTTTGCTTGAGCCCTCTCTGTATTCGATCGCTTCCACTTGTTTGTCAAGGCCTGTTACTTCAGTAAAACCAACCCTGGTTCCTGGATCCCATTTTACCTGGAAGTGAAACTTGGGAAGGGGATATGTTGTTGCCATATTAAATTTATTTAGCTTTTAGTTTACAATTTTTCATTCAATAAATATATTAATAACCACTGCCGTATCAGCTTTCAGCCATTTTATGTGAGAAGCGGAGTATAATAAATTCAGCAGGTCTCACAACAGCCATACCTATTTCCACAATCATTCTGCCTTCCAGGATATCTAATGGCGTCATTGTTTTACCAAGGCCAACTGCTACATAAAAAGCGTGTTCAGGCTTAGCACCCTGCAAGGCGCCTTCCCGCCATAAAGTGACAAGAAAATTCTCAATCATACCCTGCACCTTTACCCAGGTATTGGAATCATTCGGTTCAAATACAAATCCTTCTGTTGATTTTTTTGAAGATTCTTCCACCATGTTAAAGAACCTGCGTACACTGATATATCTCCACTCATTATCATTGCCGGCAAGAGTACGTGCACCAAAAACGAGCGTGCCTTTGCCAAAGAAAAAGCGGATGGCATTAATAGATTTTCCCGCAACAGCATCAACGTTCAATGCATCCAGTTCAGATCGTGTAAATATAACTTCGGGTTCAAGAACGTTTGACAGGCTTACATTAGCAGGAGCCTTCCATACACCACGGGTTCTGTCCACCATCGCATACACACCAGCAATCGCTCCGCTTGGAGGCATACTTGTCATACTATTGCTAACACCAGCCAGTAAGTTTTTATAAATAGGAAACGAAAGCGCTAACGAAGTATCCAATGTTTTTGCATAGTTAGATGCAGTATCACTGATGAGGCTAATATATGCACGGTTGACCTCATCGAACATCGGCTTAAGCAGGTTTAAAGTAGTGATAAATTTTTCTGCAGGTGTTAAAGCGTCGGGGATAAGGGTTGCAGCAACTGCATTTTTTACCGGATCCCATAGAGGAGAAGGCAATGCGGCTATGTTTGCAGCCGTGTATGCCACCGCTGCATCCGGATCATCATCTAACTCTCTTTCAAGTTCTTTGACCTCTGTGAAAACAGGAATAAAATTAGAAGTGACCGCGTTGGTAACATCTGTTTTAAAAGCCGGAAATGTAAACGATGCTGCACCCGTAGTGTACGTTTCAATTTTTAGAGCAACACTGTAAACGTATTCAAAAATGTCGTTGAGAGTGGCAGCACTGGGAGTTGTATTAAATGCCGCTTCAAGAGCATTAAAATTATTCCACAAATCTGTACTGCCCAGGCCTAATGCAGTTGTTTGCGTTTTTACCTTTGTTACATCTGCATATATCTGTCCAAGCTCAGTGATCTTAGTCTGCAGATCAGGATCAGATGTTAAGCCTGATACAGGAGTGACAATCCCGGAGCGTTTAATAATTCCGGCTCCATTTATATCTGTAAACTTAACAGCCTTTGGCAATGTGACTTTTAACCATGGTGTATACACAGTGCCATAGCTTAAAAAGTTTATACCTATTTTATTTTTAAAAGTGACTCCTTTGGGGTCTAATCGTTTGGTATCAAGTAAGGCAACCCTGTCCTGAAGAAAATTGCATTGAGCTAAAGCAGCTTGTTGCACTGCTGCAAAGTTATCATCTGAAAGAGTTACTGCATCAGGGAACAACAGAATGGTAGGTTCGTCAACTTTTTCAACATCACTAAGTCCATTGGTGAAATCAGTGTTAGAAGGCGTTGAAGCATAGTCCCCAACTGATACAATATAGCAGTCGCCACCGCCGTTTGCGAAAAACATACGAACGCTGTCATACAGGTAAAAGTTAGAAGAAACTTTGGCTGAAAGAAAATTATTGCTGTTATCAATATTTACTTCCGATACATTTGGAGATGGCCCATAACCATAAAAGAATTCGAAATCTACCATTGCTCCAATGCGCTTTGGCTTTCGTAAAAGATCTGCAGGAGAAAGTTCCATAGCTTTTTCTGTGTAACCGATAAATGCCGGGATTGCTGTTTCTACCTGGGCTACTGATGGTGGGAGTTTTGATATCTCCTCAACATATACACCCGGGGTTTTGTAAGTTGCCATATTGATGTGATTTATTGTTTAATAATTAAGATTTATTGTACAGTAATAATCCTTTTCGGTAGTGGTTCTGCTTAACATTCCTATATTACCAGGATCAGGATTTGGAACCAATGGCGGCTCGCTGAAATTAATAGTTGAAAGGGTAAATGGGAATTCTGCAGGTGTTTCTGTAAGTGGTATAGGTTTATTGGAAGTAAAATAATCCTTAGGC
>JBDSAQ010000502.1:0-6280 GCA_039922095.1 Ginsengibacter sp.
GACTGTAAAAACACTGATTGTTGAAAAGCGGGTAAATGCATATCTATAACTTTTTAAGGTTGTCCAGATATATTTGTATTTCTTCTAACTCAACTTTCGAAGATTTATGGTTGCCTAATGCCTGTAAGACCAACTGAGTTGATGATCCTGCAAACAAGGTATTGATCATCTTATCTAAGAATTGCTTTTGGGTCCGTTGCCTGCTTATGGCAGGTTCGTAGATATGGGTTTTATTACTGTCATCCCTTTTTACTAACCCCTTTTCAAACATAATCTGCAATAGCTTGAGTGTAGTAGTATACCCTGATTCTTTTGTTTTTGAAAGTTCTTCATGAACCTCACGTACTGTTGCTTTTTCTTTGTTCCAAAGAATCTTGAGTATTTCTAGTTCGCTTTCGGTTGGCCTTAAGTTTTTAATAATAGTCATAGTTACGATTTTGTTCGTATATCTAAATTACGATTTAGTTCGTAACAGCCAAATATTCTTTAAAGTTTTTTTAAATAAAATAGGGTATCTGATAAAAAGCAAAAAGATATGCCCCTTCTATATTAAGTAAGTTTTGGAGGGGGTTTTACCAATGTATTTGTGGGTAATCCCTTTGGAAAATCCTGGTTAAAGTAAATCTTTAGTAATTTGCATATTTATTCTTAAACAGAAAATTTTCAAAACTTTTACTATAGGTTGAATGTTAAATCAGGAATTATGTTAGGACACAAATTCTTAAAATACGATCCATTAGAAAACAGTAAATCTTCTTTTGAAAAGTTGCTTGACGCTTTTATGCAGTTGCTTACCTACACAAACGGAGATGTAGGAGAGGCATTGAGCTGGCTCACGGAGCTTGATAAAGAATATGATTTAACGAATGATGAATATGGGCTGGGAGATTTTATTGAAGACCTTAAAGAAAAAGGTTATATAGATGAAAATAAGCAAAATGGTGAAATAAAAATAACTCAGAAAACAGAACAGGGCATAAGAAAGAAAAGCCTCGAAGAAATATTTGGGAAACTAAAAAAGACAAAACAGGGTAACCATAATACTTTTAAACCAGGCAGTGGAGATGAAATAAGTCCGGAATCAAGACCTTTCCAGTTTGGTGATACTTTAGAGCAAATCGATTTTACAGCTTCTATACGTAATGCACAGATAAATCATGGTATTGATAGTTTTAAAATGTATGAAGATGATCTTGAGATAAGGGAAACCGATTTTAAGTCGCAAACTTCTACAGTGCTTATGATAGATATTTCACATAGCATGATATTATACGGGGAAGATAGAATTACTCCTGCAAAAAAAGTGGCGATGGCTTTGAGTGAGCTTATCACTACCAAATATCCAAAAGATACACTGGATATTGTTGTGTTTGGTAACGATGCATGGACAGTAGAAATTAAGGACCTTCCTTATTTGCAGGTTGGCCCATACCACACCAATACAGTTGCCGGGCTTGAGCTTGCTATGGATATCCTGAGAAGAAGAAAAAATCAGAATAAACAAATTTTTATGATAACAGATGGTAAGCCTACTTGCCTTAAAGTTGGTAAGCGTTATTATAAAAACAGCTTTGGGGTTGACAGGCGAATTTTAAGCAGATGCCTTAACCTGGCAGCACAATGCAAAAAAATAAAGATCACTATCACAACCTTTATGATTGCCAGCGACCCTTACCTGCAAAGGTTTGTAACAGAGTTCACTGAAACCAATAATGGTAAAGCTTTTTTTGCTTCGTTAGATCGTTTAGGTGCTTTTATTTTTAAAGATTTTGAAAGCGGAAAAAGGAAGACGGTTTATTAATTGTCTGAACCATGATTTGGGGAGATTAGGAGAAAAAAGTCTGGAACCAGGATTTGGGGAGATTAGAAAGATTAGGAAGGAAATTAAAATTTAAATGTCAGAATTAAAATATAAAGAAATAACTGAGAAGATAATTGGTTCAGCTATGAAGGTGCATGCAGCGCTTGGCAACGGATTTCAGGAAGTAATTTATCAAAGAGCACTTGAAATTGAAATGGAAGAATTAACCCTAAAATTTTTGCGGGAGTTCAGTATGCCCATATTTTACAAAGCCCGGCAGATAGGTGAAAGAAGGGTTGATTTTTTTGTAGAAAATAAAATTATGGTTGAACTAAAAGCCCTTATTCAATTAGAAAATGTTCATCTTGCACAAGCAAAAAATTATTTGGAAGCTTATAACATGCAGGTTGGTTTGCTAATTAATTTTGGTTCAACAAGCCTTCAATTTAAACGATTAGAGAATCCAAAATTTATTGCAAACACAATTCCCATTAATCCATAAAATCCCTCAAATCGTGGTTCAGACAATAACAAACACAATTCCCATTAATCCATAAAATCCCTTAAATCGTGGTTCAGACAATAGCAAACACAATTCCCGTTAATCCATAAAATCCCTTAGAAATCGTGGTTCAGACAATTAAAACACTAGGCGAATTAAAAAACTCCGGCTATATATCAAAGAGCATTAAACAGGAGATACGTGACAATCTGATAAAAAAAATTCAGAAAAAAGAAGAAACATTTCCCGGTATTTTGGGGTATGAAGATTCAGTGATTCCTGATGTAGAAAGAGCATTATTATCCCGGCATAATATTTTGTTCCTGGGATTGCGTGGCCAGGCCAAAACCCGTATGGCAAGGCAAATGACTGATCTTCTTGACGACTATATTCCCATAGTGGCGGGCAGTGAAGTAAATGATGATCCATTCGCTCCATTAAGTAAATATGCACGAGATCTTATTGAAGCGAATGGCAACGCCACACCAATTGAATGGCTTCATAAAACTGAGCGGTATGGTGAAAAGCTGGCTACACCTGATGTGAGTGTTGCTGATCTTATTGGAGATATAGATCCAATAAAAGCTGCTAACCTTAAGTTGAATTATGCAGATGAAAGAGTAATACACTATGGTATAATACCAAGAAGTAACCGTGGAATTTTTGTGATAAATGAGTTACCTGATCTGCAGGCAAGGATACAGGTTTCCTTATTTAATATTTTAGAAGAAGGTGATTTGCAGATACGTGGTTTCAAGTTGAGATTGCCACTTGATATCCTGTTTGTATTTACTGCTAATCCCGAAGATTATACTAACAGAGGTGCAATTGTAACGCCCTTAAAGGATCGGATTGAAAGCCAGATATTAACCCATTATCCTGCTTCGATAGAAACAGCTTTACTAATTACAGAACAGGAAGCAGATATCCACGAAGACCAGGTAAAAAGAGTTAAGGTAAGTGATCTTGTAAAAAGATTAATTGAACAGGTATCGTTTGAGGCGAGGGGTAGTGAGTATGTTGATAAAAAAAGTGGTGTATCGGCAAGGCTTACTATTGCTGCGTACGAAAATGCAATAAGCGCTGCTGAAAGAAGAGCTATTATAAATAAAGAAAAAGAAACCCAGGTTTGGATAAGTGACCTTGTTGGCATCATCCCTTCAATTACTGGTAAGATAGAACTGGTGTATGAGGGAGAACAGGAAGGGCCTTACCAGGTAGCTTTCAATTTAATGGAAAAGGCTATCCGCACTCAGTTCGCCAAATATTTTCCTAATCCTGAAACATTTAAAAAGAAAAGAACCAAAGAGCCGGTAAATGATGATAATCCATATAGAGCAATTACCCGCTGGTTTGATGGAGGTAATCATTTAAATATCTTTTTTCAATCAAAAGATGAAGATAAAGTTCAGCTATTATATAAGGTTGATGGATTGTATGGTTTGATAAAGAAGTTTTTTCCTAATGCGAATGCAAAAGAAAATGCTTTGTTAATGGAGTTTGTTTTGCACGGACTTGCTTCACATTCTTTAATTAGCAAGAAAACCCTGGAAGGTAAAATAGAATTTAAAGATCTGATGGGCAGCATGATTAACCTTGGCGGAAAATCATTTAGTGAAGAAGAACTGGATGATGAAGACTTTAAATAATAAAAGCAGAAAAGGTTATTTGTTTACCTTCGGTTTATTTAATAAAATCCCTGCCTTTAAACCACCACTTAGTCCCAGGCTAGCTCCGGTACCTGTTTTTTGAATAACAAAATGATTTGAAACTTCTGCAGAATAATAATAACCATTATAGTTATAGTCTCTTTTCACATTGTCAAATGCGTAGCCAACGCCATAATATATATCCATCAAAAATCTATCACCAAAAACCCATTGTTGTCCGAAGTTTAAAATAATTGCACCAAAAACATTGCTTCTTTTCTCAAGTAAGGGATTGCCTGTTTTATAGTTTACAGCATTATCACCGTAAAACCCAAGAGTAACTGTTGGCTTTACATAACTACCCTGCATAATATGGGTCATCCTGGCTCCTTTATTAAAAAAGTTAGGAAGCTTATTAAACTTATAACCTGCCTCAATAAATCCTCCAAAAGCATTTCTTTTATATGGCAGATATTGCCCGTTAAAATAATAATCATCAATCTGGTAATTTTTTCCTGCTCCAATAATACCTACTGTAAGTTCATAACTTTTTAAGGGTGATAATGATTTTTCAAAAGAGAATTGTGAATAGCCCAGTAGTGGCGCAAAAAAATTAAGTTTAACTGCCCTGTTTAATTGCCCTTCATAGTTTTCGGGATCTTTAAAACTACTTTTAAATTTTTCCACCCGGCCATCAGCAAATTCAATCCTGTTTAAGGAAGATTTGTCTACAACATATATGGGGCCATCGGGGCTTTCAAACAATTTGTATTTAATTTCTTCCGTGCCAATCTCAATTACTTTTGCATTAATTACAGTGCCTTTTAGTTTGTAAATTTTATCCTGTGCAGTAAGTTGGGTAACAGATATGATTATTAATAAGGAAAGAATGAGCTTTTTCATAAACAGTTTTTAATTAGGACTTTTAATAAAGTAATTATGCTGCATGTTTATTTCACAATATTTACTTCTCCTTCTAAGACTATATTAAATTTTTCCTTCACTGAAGTTTTTATTTCATTACTAAGCGCATAAATCTCTTGCCCGGAAGCATTACCATAATTTACCAATACAAGAGCCTGTTTTTCATGGCAACCGGCATCGCCTTTTCTATAACCTTTCCAACCGCATTTTTCAATGAGCCAGCCCGCAGGTATTTTGAACGTTCTGTCGTTAATTTTATAAGATAGAATATCAGGATAAATTCGTTTCAATTCGTACAATTCGTGTGCAGTAACTTCAGGGTTTTTAAAAAAACTTCCTGCGTTACCAATTACTTCCGGATCAGGAAGCTTGCTGCGTCGTATATTAATAATTGCCTGTGAAATGGCGTGGATGCTTAGTTCCGTAACATCCATCTTTTCAAGCTCTTCTTCAATTGCCCCATAGGAAATATTAAACCGGGGTATTCTATTAAGCTTAAATGTTACATTTAAAATTGCAAACTGATCTTTATATTTCTTTTTAAAAACACTTTCCCTGTATCCAAATTTGCAGTTATCCCCATTAAATTTTACAACATTTTTCTCAATAAGATGAAAAGCTTCAAGCTCGTAAAAAATATCTTTTAATTCAACACCAAAAGCGCCGATATTCTGCATGGGAGATGCGCCAACATTGCCGGGTATCAGGGACAGATTCTCAACACCACTAAAATCATTCTCTAAACAATATAATACAAACCGGTGCCAGTTTTCCCCTGCGCCGGCCCTTACATAAACAAACGCATCATCTTCTTTAACAATTGTTATACCCGTCAAATTATTTTTCATAACAAGTCCATCAAAATTTTTGGTAAAGAGAATATTGCTTCCTCCACCGAGAATTAATGTTGATAGTTGTTTGATGTTCGTTGACAAAAGCTCTTGCAAATCATTTACTGAATTAAACTCACTAAAATATTTTGCATAAACATCTATATTGAACGTATTATATTTTTTAAGTGAAAAATTCTCCAGCATAAAACCGTTTGAAATTGTTTCGTTTAAATAAGGAGACCCAGGCAGAATTTAATTAGCATCTACATCAGCAATCAACACCACACTTCTAAATCTTTTTTCAGCATGCAATAAATTAAAATTATTGCTGATAACTTTTTTATGTCCTTGCAATAATGCTGTATTTTTTGGAAGTTTTATAAGTAATTCCATTATATACATATTTCTTATCCTGTTAACCACAGGCGCTGCGGGGCCAATAATATAATTGTGCATATCCCTTTTTAAACTATCCCCTAATTTGTCCGCAGCTTCGGCTACTACTTCTTTTAATTTATGCTTAACTATAATTTTTATTATTTTGCTGAAAGGCGGGTAATAAAAACGTTTC
>JBDSAQ010000503.1:0-2774 GCA_039922095.1 Ginsengibacter sp.
GCCTTTATAGGTTTTTAAATTATACAGGAAAACAGCGGCAGTAGTGCCTAACGCCCCATATACTATTGGAATTTTCCAGTATTTTTTATTATAGGCCTGTCCCCACCCCGGCAAAACTGCAGAGCGAAACGTGGCCTTTTTTGGGCTATGTTTTTTTAATGTGCTATCCTTTACTGATAATATACTTTTCCGGGTTGTATCAGTCTTTTTTGCAGGAGTGATAATTAAAGTGTCATTTCTTACCTGGGCATAAGTATGCAAAAAAAAGAATTGAAAAAAAACAGATATTAAGAAGATAAAGAGAAATTTCTTACACATGGAGTTAGTTCACCTGTACATTCATTTTATCTAAAATGGAATTGAGCTCCTCTAATGAATAATATTCAAAAGTTATACTGCCGGTTCCTTTTTTTTTATGGATCAATTTTACTTTTGTGCTATAATATGATGCTAAATTATCTTCAATTTTTTTTAGCGCAGGGGAGATAAATGATTTTACGGAATTATTAACACCATTCTTTTCTGAAATGTATAATTTTCTAACCAGTTCTTCGGTCTGCCTTACTGAAAGCTGTTTGCTTTTTATCTCCTGGAAAATATATAACTGTTTATCCACGACATCAACATTTATTAAGGCACGTGCATGCCCCATACTAATACTTCCATTTCTAACGGCTACCTGTATATCAGGAGGGAGTTTAAGCAAACGGATATAATTGGTAACTGTGCTTCTTTCTTTACCCATTCTTTCAGCAAGTTGCTCCTGCGTATAATCCAGCTCATCAATCAGGCGTTTATAGCTAATAGCAATTTCAATTGAATTTAAATTTTCCCTTTGCAAGTTTTCCAGTAAAGCCAATTCAAGTAACTGGCTGTCTTTTGTTTCCCTTATGTAAACCGGAATATCTTTTAAACCAGCTATTTTAGCAGCTCTGAATCGCCTTTCACCTGCCACAATTCTATATTTACCATTATTTAATTTTGAAACCGTAAGTGGTTGAATAATGTCGTGTATTTTAATTGATGCTGCTAATTCGCTCAATGCTGTTTCATCAAAATCGCGGCGGGGTTGTTGGGGATTTGCTTCAATCTGATCAACAGGTATGCGAAGACTGGTACTAACTTTTTCAACGGTTTCATTTCTCAAAGACCCGCTTGTGTTTTTAAGATCAGCATCAATATTTTCCAGTAAGGTTCTTATGCCTTTACCCAATGCATCTTTTTTATTTGAAGTGGCCATGTTGAGTTATAAGTTATAAGTTGTAAGCATCATTCTAAAACTTTTTGTTTTTGAGAAATTTTTGTCATGTTATTCTTCTGCAATATTTCTTTTGCAAGATTCAAATAGTTTATGGCTCCTTTACTTTCAGCGTCATACAAAATAGCCGGCTTTCCAAAACTTGGTGCCTCGCTTAATTTTGTATTACGGTGAATAATGCTTGTAAAAACAAGGTCTTCAAAATGCCTTTTAACTTCATTTACTACCTGGTTGCATAAACGCAATCTGCCATCATACATTGTCATTAAAAGCCCCTCTATCTGCAGTTCAGTATTGAGGCGGCTCTGAACTATCTTGATAGTATTTAATAATTTGCCTAAACCTTCCAAAGCAAAAAACTCTGCCTGTACAGGCACTACAACACTATCTGCAGCTGTTAATGCATTTACGGTTATCAGCCCTAAGGAGGGTGAGCAGTCAATTATAATAAAATCGTATTGATCTTTAACCCTTAATAAAATATTTTTTAAAACACTTTCCCTGTCCGGGTAATTTATCATTTCAATTTCTGCTCCAACCAGGTCAATATGCGAAGGCATTAATTCTAAATAAGGGATAGCAGTTTTTAATATAGCATCCCCAGTGGAGATATCATTTACCATACAGTCATATAATCCATGTTTTATTTTATGGAGATCAAAGCCAACACCGGTTGTACTGTTTGCCTGGGGATCAGCATCAACCAAAAGCGTTTTAAATTCCAATACGGCCAGGCTTGCTGCAAGATTTATAGCAGTTGTTGTTTTACCCACTCCGCCTTTCTGATTAGCTATTCCTATAATTTTCCCCATACTATGTAATCCTCAAACTTATTTTTATTTATTTGTAAATGTTGAGCTTGTTGATTAAGTAATTTTTTCATTCATTTCTTCAGCAATCCTGGCATCAACGTCTTACGTGTCTGATTCTTTTAGCAACTTTGCAAATTTAGCCATTCGGTATAATATATGTAATGAACAATTACTTTTACTAACTGTTATATATCCCCTAACTTCTAACAATTAAAAAATGCGCCTAACCCTTAAAATGTAAATATTATTGATGTATACAATTATCTCAGGAACAAACAGGCTTAACAGCTATACAGAAAAGGTTGCATTGGAATACCATAAATTTTTAACGAATAGAAATATTGAGGCAACTGTATTTAGTTTAAAAAACATTAATGTTCTTAATAAAAATGCAGCTTTCACTATAATGGAAAATAAGTTTTTAATACCGGCGGAAAAATTTATTTTAATAGTACCTGAATACAATGGAACTTTTCCGGGAGTGTTGAAGGCAATGATAGATATAACCGATATAAAAAAAGTATGGTGGTGGAAGAAAGCTCTTCTTACCGGGATTTCTACCGGGCGGGCAGGCAATCTGAGAGGAATGGATCACATAACTGCTTGTCTCCAATACATGAATGTTTATGTACATCCTAATAAGGTACCTATTTCTTTAATTGATAAAGTAATGGATGAAGACGGAATTATTTTTAATGAAAATA
>JBDSAQ010000504.1:0-5765 GCA_039922095.1 Ginsengibacter sp.
ATCGTTCACCACCTTGCTCCTTAGAACAACGCAGCATACAACCGGTTTGATGGTGAAGGCTGCTCCTCTTCTCCCATCGAGAGACCTGCTCTCATCACATAGGCAGCTTCGCTGGACACACACATTGGAAATGGCAAAAAGAAAGTAAGTTTTGCAGCGCCATACACTGGCAAGATTATTCCGTTGGATCTTCAACTGCTGAATGGAAAAATAATAGCGCAGAAGGATGCCTTTTTGTGTGCGGCCAAAGGTGTAAGTGTAGGTATTGAATTTCAACGAAGACTTGGCACAGGAATTTTTGGTGGAGAAGGATTTATTATGCAAAAACTGGAAGGTGATGGAATGTGCTTTGTAAATGCAGGCGGTTATGTAGTAGAAAGAGAATTACGGTCTGGCGAAAATTTAAAAATAGATACAGGCTGTGTAGTGGCTTATACGGCCGGAATTGATTTTGATATTGAATTTATTCGTGGTGTAAAAAACTGGATGTTTGGTGGCGAAGGTTTATTTTTTGCTTCACTTACCGGCCCCGGTAAAGTATGGATCCAATCGTTACCAATAAGCAGGCTGGCCGGCCGGATAATGCAGTATGGAACCACCAGCCGCAAAGAAGAAGGAAGCATATTAGGCGGGCTGGGCAACCTGTTGGATGGAAGGGAATAGCTAAACTAATGAAGTGCAACAACAACCTTATTCACTCAGGTAACATTTAGTTTATTACCTTCATAGCCTGCATAAATCTTAATTATGAAGATTGCTTTTCACGGCGCCGCCCGGTCAGTAACAGGATCAAAACACTTACTCACTTTAAATAATGGGAAAAAATATTTACTTGACTGTGGTATGTTCCAGGGAATGGGAAAAGAAACGGATACTTTAAACCGTGAATTTGGCTTTGATGCCGCTGACATTGATTATCTTATTTTATCACATGCACATATTGATCACTGTGGCCTTATTCCCAAATTAGTTAAAGATGGTTTTGCAGGAAAAATATTTGCAACACCAGGTACAAAAGATCTTGCAACAATATTAATGGAAGATAGTGCAGGCATACAGGAAAACGATCTTAAGTTTTTAAACAAGCGCCGGGCTGCTGAAGGCTTACCTTATTTTCAGCCATTATATTCTACTGAGGATGCATTAAAAGCGGTTGAGCATTTTGTCACGGTCAATTATGATACCTGGTTTACTATTGATGAAAATGTTGAAATATTATATGTTGATGCCGGGCATATTATTGGCAGCGCAACAGTGCATTTAAAAATAAAGGAAGATGGCAAAACCACTGCCTTATCTTTTTCAGGAGATGTGGGCCGGTACAGGGATGTGATATTAAGATCTCCTGAAGTTTTTCCGCAGGCTGATTATATTTTATTGGAATCTACATATGGTGATCGCCTGCACGAGCAAATGAACCCCACGCCTGATGCATTGTTATCATGGATTGAAAGAACCTGTCTGCAAAAAAAAGGAAAGCTGATCATGCCTGCCTTCAGTGTTGGCCGCACCCAGGAAATTCTATACGCCCTTAACCGGCTGGAACTTGAAAACAGGCTGCCTGATTTAAAGTATATTGTAGATAGCCCTTTAAGTTCAGAAGCCACCCGGGTTGTAAAAAATTTCCCTCAATATTTTAATGAGAGTTTCCAAAAAGTATTTGAGACTGACAAGGATCCTTTTAGTTTTAAGGGACTAAAGTTTACAAAATCTGTAGAAGAAAGTAAGCTGCTTAATTATAGCAATGATCCATGTGTTATTATTTCTGCAAGTGGCATGGCTGAAGCCGGACGCATAAAGCATCACATAAGTAATAATATCGAAAACAGTCGCAATAGTATTTTGCTCACAGGCTATTGTGAACCCAATTCTCTCGGGGGAAGATTACTTCTTCACCCTAAAGAGGTAACTATATTTGGAGCACTGCATGAGGTTCATGCAGAAATAGGAGAGATACGCAGCATGAGCGCTCATGGGGATTATAATGATTTGCTTCAATGGCTGGAATGCCAGGACGTTTCAAAAGTTAAAACTCTTTTTTTAGTTCACGGCGATTATGATGTACAGCTTAACTTTAAGCAACGCCTCATCAGTAAAGGGTTTACAGATATACAAATTCCTGAAAGGCATTCTGAAATTAATTTGAGATAGCCTGCAGTCCAAAACGCTTCACAATATTGCTAATGTGAATTAGTCTTTAGCTATTTTTTTATAGCTCGCCACCACTCCTCTTATCAAAGATGAACTAAATCCCCGGTGTTCCATTTCATTTAAGCCTGCAATGGTGCAGCCTTTTGGAGTTGTAACCTTATCAATCTCCTGCTCAGGATGGTGACCGGTTTGTATAAGTAATTCCGCTGCACCTTTCGCCGTTTGAGATGCAATAAGGGTTGCAGTGGCAGCATCAAACCCGATCTCTATACCACCCTGGATATTTGCTCTGATAAACCGTAAGGCATAAGCAATGCCACATGCCCCGAGAATGGTTGCGGCTTCCATTAACTTTTCATCAATAGTAACCACTTTACCAAGCTTATCAAAAAGATCAGTTACATATTTTACATCTTCAACTGAGGCATTTTTACTGCATATACATGTCATGCTTTGCTGCAGGGAAATAGCTGTATTTGGCATGGCACGAAAAAGAGGAAGCTCCTGTTGTATAATATCTTCCATTTCAGTTATAAGAACGCCGGTTACTACAGAAATTAACACTTTATTTTGCGTAAGCTCATTCCTTATGCCTGCTAATACATCGGCCACCTGGAAAGGCTTTACTGCCAGAATAATAACATCGCTTTTTTTTACAGCCTCATTATTATTATCGGTAATACCAATCCCTTTTTCCTTTAAACCCTTCAGGGTACTGGTGTTACGCCGTGTAACCATAATTTCAGAAGCACTGATAAATTTACTTTTAAGTAATCCTTCAGCAATGGAGGAACCGAGGTTTCCGGCGCCAATGATGGCTATTTGTTTACTCATTTTTTGTGTTTGATTCCAAAGGTATGCAGGTGATTGTGATTTTCACAAAACGTTTAAATCTGGTAGCATACTATTTGAGTAAGTATAAGTATTCTAAACAATAAAAATAAAAAGGAGTAAAATATGACACTAACAAATTTAAAGCGATTTAGTGTTTTTGTTTTGGCTGTCATTTTCTTTACCAGTTGTGCCAACACTGCACATATTGAAAAAGACCCCTCAGCAAATATGGGGGATTATAAAACATTTTCATGGGTAGAAAAGGAAAGAAATGACTCAAAAAGTCAGGGTCACAAAAATGACATTGCTGAAGCTAACATACGAAAGTCAGTAAATGAGCAATTGCAAAAAAATGGTTT
Organism: Ginsengibacter sp.; assembly: GCA_039922095.1. Taxonomy (GTDB): domain Bacteria; phylum Bacteroidota; class Bacteroidia; order Chitinophagales; family Chitinophagaceae; genus Ginsengibacter. Next base: position 3,345 of record JBDSAQ010000504.1, read on the forward strand.
TACAGAGGTAAAAAGAAATCCCGATCTATTAGTAAGCTATGATCTGTTGGTTGAAAAAAGTGTAAAGGAAAAAAATGATCCTGTTTATTCAAGGTCTTTTAGCAGGTTATATTATAATCCATACACAAGGAGATATGGAAGCATTTATTATCCTTCACGATTCCTTGGCTATGATCAATCTTCAATTCCTGTAAAAGAAGGCACAGTAACAATTAGCATAATAGATACTAAAACTGATAAGATCATTTGGCAGGGTTGGTCAACTGATGAGATCAACAGCAGTAATATTACCGGGAAAGAAATTCAAAAAAATGTAAAAAGCATTTTTAAAAAATTTGATGTAGCAAGCAATTAATATCCTTGTTGGTTAAATTGGTTATAAAACTTCCCGTTGTAAGACGGGATTTTTTATATACTGTTGTGAAGCCTGCCTAAATCACGTATCAAAAAAAAATTAAACTGCCCGGCTCACACTTAACCATACCGCTTTAAAATGGCAAACACCTCCTGCAAGTACTAATAAATGCCACAATGCATGGTGATGTTTCCATTTTCGCCATAGAAAAAATATAATTCCTGACAAGTAAAAAGCAACGCCGTAATAAATGTATCTAATAATATCATTTGGCATATTTTCAAAAAAAGACTTTTGTACAAATAAAAATAACAATCCCATAAAGAGGTAAGAAACAACAGAAACAAGTGCAAACTTTTGCACATAGTATAATTTTAAAAAAGAACCTGTTATAGCAAAAAACCAAATCAATGATAAGAGCATTACCCCTGTGGTATTAAGTATGAAATGCAAAATAAACGGGGTATAAGTTGCTGCAATAAAAAAATAAATGCTAACATGATCCAGGACTCTGAACCTTACCTTAATTAAAGGCTTACGCAACGCATGGTATACAGTAGAAAATATAAATGTAGTAAGAAAACAAAGGCCATAAATAATGTTGCCAATAACTTGTGCAGTTGTATCATGCTGAACTGAACGGTTGATGAGTAAAGGAATAAAAATAATTCCAAAGAGAACTCCAAATGCATGTGTAATGCTATTGACTGTTTCAGTTTTAAAATGCAAATAGATTTTCTTCATTAGTTGCAGTAACGCATGTTTATCTACATAAGTAAAGGTGAAGTGGAATATTAAATTTACATTACCATTTCTTCTAATTAAAGGTTATGGTAGCTTTTCTCTTTATATTTTATTAATTTGAACAAATTATGGAACCAAATAAAAAGCAAAAACCGTTTATGGATGATGAGAAACATGAAAAGTTTATAGATGAGCAAACAAAAAACAAAATTGCCCGTCATCTCACTGATATTAATGATGAAATTTCAGAAGAGGATATTAAAAATATTATTACTGATATAAGCAGCCCTGATGCGGTACCTGGTGAAGATGAAGAAGTCACAAAAGAGGAGCTGCCAGATGGTGGGGAAAAAGATGATGAGAAAAAAGATGATTTGCCTACATCATGGAATGTATTGGAATAAACCTTTGGTAGCAATATTATTTTAATATTGTAAAATCAGCAAAAACCTTATCGTTAGTTTTAGTTACAATTACCTGTTGTACTTTGGCTTTATCCGGGCCAATTTTACACCAATTGATAAATTGCTTTGATTGCATTTCGCTGCCTGAAATAATTGCTTCTACATTACCCTCTTTGGTATTTTTTATCCAGCCCGTTACCCCGAGTTCATTTGCTTTTCGTTTTGCAGAAGCTCTGTAGAAAACCCCCTGTACTTTTCCCATTATAATCAAATGAAGGGTAACCATAATGCTTATAGTTAGAAGATGAGTTATTTATATTAATTACCCGTGATTACATAAAATTAAATCTTAAAAAGATTATTCGATAACGGTTATACATCTAAAACTCAAACGGCATTGTATAAGAAATTTATTTTCCTGGTTTTCGGGGTACGGTTTTGGATACTATGAGGTTAAATAACTTTTATGTCTCAAAACAACAAAAAACAATTTGGTGTATGGCTGGATAGTCATCATGCTACTATAATAGGAAAAGCGGATGCAGATACAAGTGATTTTAGTGTACTTGGCTATGCAGAGAATGCAGGAGCTGAACCTAACTCCAGCGAAAAAAATGAACACAATGATCAAAAAACATTGCAGCACAAATTTTTTAAAGAAATACTTAGTCACATGCAAAATGCTGAAGAAGTACATCTGACAGGAACCGGAACTTCGCAGGAGCAGTTAATGCACTACATGGCAGAAACACCACAGTTTAAAAATACTGCTACAAAGGAAAGTACATCAAATAAAATGAGTGATGAAAATCTTGCTAAATACATTGCCGCCAAATTTAGTTAACCCTTTATCAATGCTTAAAAAAAACAAAAGCTGCTTCAAAAGTTTGAAGCAGCTTTTGTTTTTAATTCTCAGAG
>JBDSAQ010000505.1:0-2642 GCA_039922095.1 Ginsengibacter sp.
CGGTGGATTATAATGCAGCCGGTTCGGCTGGTTCCAACAAAGGCGCCTCAAATCCCGATTACCTGAAACAGGTGCAGGAAAGGATCGTTACTTTTTTGGCACACAATCCTGCAGTTAAAAAAGAAGAAATACCTGCTGAACTGGTAACGGCTTCCGGCAGCGGCTTGGATCCTGATCTTTCTCCTTACGGTGCCAGGATACAAGTGAAACGGATTGCAGCAGTTCGTAAACTGGATGAAGCAAAGCTCATCAGCCTGGTAGACCAGCAAACGGAAAAACCTTTGCTTGGATTATTTGGACCGGCAAAAGTAAATGTGCTGAAACTGAATATGGCACTTAATAAATTGAAATAAGGAATACGCCTCGCGGCACTGCAGCTATTCAAAATAAATCCCATACAATGCCTGACGATAAGCAACCTGATGCGGAACATTTTCTTGACCTGATCCGTAAATCAAGAAAAGGAAAATTTAAGATCTACGTTGGTATGAGCGCTGGCGTAGGTAAAACCTTTCGTATGCTACAGGAAGCAAGGGTATTGTTACGGAACGGGGTCGATATAAAGATCGGCTATATCGAAACGCATAGCCGTAAAGAAACGCATGATCTTTTGGATGGACTACCGGTTATCCCCAGGCGCAATTTATTTTATAAGGGAAAAGAACTGGAAGAGTTTGATGTACAGGCCGTCATCAATCTTCACCCGGAAGTGGTGATCGTAGACGAGCTGGCGCATAGCAATGTGGATGGAAGTAAAAATGAAAAGCGCTGGCAGGATGTGATGGATATTCTTAATGCAGGTATCAATGTAATAACTGCAGTAAATATTCAGCATATTGAAAGCCTGCACGAAGACATTAAAGAAATAACAGGCGTAGATGTTGCAGAACGTGTGCCAGACAACGTTCTGGCTATGGCCGATGAAGTGGTGAACATTGATCTTACTGCAGATGAGCTTATTACAAGATTGAAAGAAGGTAAAATTTATGTGCCCGATAAAATTGAAAAGGCATTAAATAATTTTTTTAAGCCGCAACACATTTTACAATTAAGAGAGCTTGCGTTAAAAGAAGTTGCCAGCCAGGTTGAAAGAAAGGTTGAAACTGAAATCCCCAAAAATATTGCTTTACGCCACGATAAATTTTTAGCTTGTATTAGCAGCAATGAATCGGTAGCAAAAAACGTTATAAGAAAAACCGCACGGCTGGCAAACTATTATCACAGTAAATGGGTTTTATTGTATGTGCAAACCGCATCAGAAAATCCTGATCGTATTGCATTGGATAAGCAACGTCATCTTATAAATAATTTTAAGCTGGCAACCCAGTTAGATGCAGAAATTATGCAGGTGAAAAGTGATAACATCACAAAAACAATTATAGAAACTGCAGAGCAAAAAAACATAACCACTATTTGTATAGGCAAGCCACACCTGTCATTATTAAATATAATTTTAAAAACATCAGTATTTAATCAGTTGCTAAATAAACTTTCGGAATCTGATATTGATGTTGTAATACTTTCATAATAAGCCATGCGATTAAAAACCAAGTTAACCCTCAGCCTAGTTTTTCTTTTTACAGTTATACTGATTTTTGGCATATTGGGAATTTTTTATGTAAATAAGCTTAGGAATGATGCTGATGTGGTATTAAAAAACAATAATGAATCGCTGGTGTATTGCAACAACATGCTTAAGGCATTGGAAGATATCCCAGCTAAAGAAAGCGCATTTAAGCTGTTTGAACAAAGTTTAAAAACCCAGGAACAAAACATTACAGAGGCTGGCGAAAGCGAAGCCACAAATGAACTTAGAAAAAATTTTAATCAATTAATTGCTGATCAGAGAGACTCTTCAAACTTTACAAAAATCAGGCAATCAATTCATATAATCACTGACCTTAACCAACAGGCAATTCTTCGAAAAAATGCTGTAGCAAAAAATACAGCCGAGCAAGCTACTTTTTGGCTAAGTATAATTTTTACCGTGCTCACGCTTATCGCATTTACCCTGGTGATTAATTTGCCCTGGGTTATCTCAAACCCAATTAAATCTTTATCAGAGGGCATAAGCGAAATAGCAAACAGAAATTATCAGAAACGCATCTACCTGAAACAAAAGGATGAATTTGGAGATCTTGCAAATGCTTTTAATGCAATGGCAGAAAAGCTAAATGATTATGAAAATAGTTCACTTGCCAAAATAACTTTTGAGAAGAGGCGGATTGAAACCATAATTAACCAGATGAGAGACGGAATAATTGGCCTGGATGAAAAGAAAAATATTTTATTTCTGAATGAGGTGTCAGAAAAAATATTCGGACTTAAAGAAAAGGATAATATAGGAAAGTATGCACCTGACATAGCTTTGAAAAATGATTTAATGAGAACGATACTTCAGGATGAAACAAAAAAGGATTTAAAAATATATGCGGATAATAAGGAAAGCTATTTCAATAAAGATATAATAAGTGTAAAAAATAATGAGCAGGTGATAGGTCAGGTAATTGTATTAAGAAATATTACACCTTTCCATGAATTGAGTGAGGCCAAAACAAATTTTATTGCTACTGTTTCGCATGAACTAAAAACACCCATTTCTTCAATAAAAATGAGCGCCCAGTTGCTTAATGATAACAGGG
>JBDSAQ010000506.1:0-2922 GCA_039922095.1 Ginsengibacter sp.
AGGCAAAACAAAAATGCCGGCACCAATAATTGTGTTTATTGAGTTGGAGGCAAGTCCAAAAACTCCAATCTCTCTTTTTAAACCTTCATTGAGCATGAATTAAAATTGTTTGATTGGGCTATGATAGGCGATCTAAATCATTTCAAGCTACAATATTTTTTATATAATCTTAACAACAAATATCTTACGCAGGATGATGCAGAATTTAACTTGTATAATCCTTGGTATTTATCTTCTACTGTTAAAATATGATAAGAAAAATGCCTCTTTACCTCTATTGTGCATTTGGCATTTTAATGTACGTTTGTACATGTAAAAAATTAATAATGGCTATAGAAATTAAAGTACCTTCTGTCGGTGAAAGCATAACTGAAGTAACCCTTATAAAATGGTTGAAAAATGACGGAACCTGGGTTGAAAGAGATGAGGTGATTGCGGAGCTCGAAAGTGAAAAAGCCACCTTTGAAATAAATGCACAACAGGCAGGAATATTAAAAACGATTGCAAAGGATGGAGATACTTTAAAAATTGGGGATGTGGCATGCACCATAGATGATACAGCACAAAAGCCTGAAAGTGCGCCCAATATTGAAGTTAAAGAGAATGTTGAAATTAAACCAGCGATGAAGGAGGCAGCGCCAAAAGAATCTGCGCCATCTGTAAAGCCTTCTGAAGAACCAAAAAAAGAAATACCTCAGCCTTCACCGGATGTAAAAACCACGCCTGTAGCCGCGGCTATTTTAGCAGATAGAAAAGTTGATGTAAAAAAAGTTACCCCTACAGGTTCCAATGGAAAAATTTTAAAGAATGATGTTTTAGAAGCTCTATCGCACCCTGGCAGAACCATTGGTAAAGAAATGTTCAGCAGGGAAGATAAGCAGGAGAAAATGAGTAACCTCCGCAAGACGATAAGCCGGCGGTTAGTTGAGGCTAAAAATACAACTGCCATGCTCACTACTTTTAATGAAGTAGATATGAGTGCTGTTATGGAGGTACGGACTAAATACAAAGAAATATTTAAAACCAGGCATGGAGTTGGACTTGGCTTTATGAGCTTTTTTACCAAAGCAGTTTGCTTTGCTTTACAGGAGTGGCCTGCAGTAAATGCCATGATAGATGGAGAGAATATTGTTTATCATAATTACTGTGATATTTCAATTGCAGTTTCAGCACCAAAGGGTTTGGTGGTGCCAGTAATACGTAATGCTGAAAGCCTGAGCATGGCCGAAATTGAAAAAAAGGTAGTGGAACTTGCCACCAAAGCAAAAGAAAATAAACTTACTATTGAAGAAATGACCGGCGGAACTTTTACCATAACTAATGGTGGAGTATTTGGTTCTTTAATGAGTACGCCAATAATTAATATTCCGCAATCTGCTATTTTGGGCATGCATAAAATCCAGGAAAGGCCTGTGGTTGTAAACGGTCAGGTCGTTGTAAAATCAATGATGTATCTGGCTGTAAGCTACGACCACCGCATAATTGATGGAAGAGAATCAGTAAGCTTTTTAGTAAGAGTAAAAGAAATGCTGGAAAACCCGGAGCAATTATTATTTGGAAAAGATCCTGTAAAAGCTCTTTTGGAATTGTAAATCAGGGGCGGCGATATTTCATTCGTTGTGATTTTTTTGCATGGTGTAATGCACTGATGAAAATTCCTTTTTTTCGCTCGTATACACGATAAACAATAACATAAGGAAAGCGGTCTAATAAAGCTTCCCTGTAATATGGATTTCCTTTACTTCCAAACGTTTCGGGATGAGAAACTATTTCGGCTATTTTTTCTTCTACAGCTGCTAAAAATTCATGCCCCAATCCTTCCAGCTTATTTTCGTACCAGGCAAACCCTTCATTAAAATCAATTTGTACTTTTTCATGCAGCCAATAATAGTAATTCATTTTTTACGGCTGCTTTTCCCTTTGTAGTTAGCTATGGCTGCCTTTTTCATGTCTTCAAATTTGTAAAGTTTAGCAGTTCCGTTTTCATACTCCCTTGTACGGCTGTCCATTTCATTTTTAAAAGATTTGTCCTTCCAGATATTATCATATTCCTGGTGAGCAAGGGCTATTGTTTTTACTACAGTAAGCACAGCTTTTTTCTGTGATACCGTCAGGCATGATAAATAATTATCAATTTGCTCTTCAACAGATGTATTCATTGCATATTTTTTACAAATTTACTTCCTTACTAAGAATAAGCATAGTCTAAATTTTCTTCTTATAAAAAATGTCAGGGGATATTTAGTAATACCAAAGTTGATGTTGTTTGATTTCTTAAAACCTCATCTGCAATATTGAAAATATAAATGACTCCTGAAACTCCGGACATGCTCATGTGATTGCCACATCTCATTCCTTAACTCTTTCCACATAATCCCCTGTTTTAGTATTAACCCGTATTAGTTCTCCTTCATTTACAAATAAAGGAACATTAACTATTGCCCCGGTTTCAACAGTTGCAGGTTTTAAAGTACGGGTGGCAGTATCACCTTTCATTCCGGGCTCACTGTAAGTTACAAGTAATACAATTTTATCAGGCAACTCAACTCCCATTGGCTGATCTGTTTCTCCGTTTATTAAAACAGAAACTTCCTGCCCGTCTTTCAAAAACTGGGGTGCATCAACCATTTCCGGCGATACTGTTATTTGCTCATAGGTTTCAGTATCCATAAAACTGTAACCGGTATCATCTTTATATAAATATTGATAAGTTCGCTTTTCAACTCTTACCGGAAAAATAGTTTCACCACTGTTCCATGTTTGTTCTATGGTGCGGTTATTATCAACTCCTTTTAACTTTGCCCACACTTTAGCCGCTGCCCGGGCTGTTTTATTTTGACCAAATTCAATAACTGTATAAAGACTTCCATCTATTTTTAAGATGAGGCCTGTTCGCATATCTGATGTTGTTGCCATAAAAAA
>JBDSAQ010000507.1:0-8580 GCA_039922095.1 Ginsengibacter sp.
CATATCCCCTGCCATTAGCTGGAGGCCAGCGCCCCAAACTGTTTTCAGGTTTAATTACAAGTATAGTTTCCAAAAAGATTTATTAGGTAATCCACCATCAAGGGTAGGAACAGTGCAATTTGGATTATCCTCTTATTTTTAATACAGTTTAATAAAAAAAACTCGGCAGAATGAATATTCATGAGATTGCTATTTACAGCAATCTTTTTTTGTAAAAAAGAATTTCAATATTCTTAAAAAACCGAAAGATATTTTTTGGATAAAACTCATAAATTATTTTTTGGCAAAAACATTCAAAAGGTTATACTCCAGGCGCACCATAAAATTATTGTTGCTCAACCTGCTCGTTTTACCGGCTATTTGTGTACGGTAACCAACATCAACTCTTGCGATGCTGTTAAAGATAAACTGTACAGCAGGCGCTATATCCATATATGATTGCTTCTTATCTGTAAAAGTTTGTCCGAGCATTTCAATGTAAAGATTACAGTTAGTTTGTTTATAACTGGTATACTCCCGTGGAAACAACAAATATCCGGCAGAGGCAGTATATGTAATTGCATTTAATGGCTGAAAAATTTGAGTTTTATAGGCAATATTATTCATCCTGTGCACATACCCTAAAGAAGCTGAAAGCGCCAGCTTGTTTATTAATTGGGTACCCACTACTCCTGCAGCAGCACCTGAATTATTTCCATCCAGATCAATCTCGTTGCTTTGTACATGCAGTTCTTCCTCATGTTCTGCCACGCCTCCGTTGCCATCTGGCAAAAGATGCTGCGTATTAGTAATTAAAATTTGAGGATTTTTAATAACAGATACTTTTGCATAACCAGCCATCCGAAAATGTTTATGCACTTCATCCTGTGAATAAAAACGATATTTTCCATACAAGCTTGCCCCCTCAATTCTAAATTTATTTTGAAACATATTAGAACCATAAGCTGCAATATGAACCATGGTTTTTCTGCTTACCCCAAACATTATTTCAGGCTCAATTCTATACCCATTATATTTTTCACTATGGTTCATTTTAAAAACCTTCGAATTAAGCCGGATGCCTATACTGCCTGTAGCCATATTGCTTGCCGGCTCTGTAGATACATATAATTCCTGTGCAACTATTGTATGATTAATAAATATTAAAATTATTATTAGAAGTTTTTTCATCTTTTACTATTTTATGCAGGCCGGCCTTAGCATCCCTTTACACGCCTAAACAGCAGTTATAAGATATAATAGCGCACTTGCCAGGGGTAGCTAGCTTATGAAAGAAAATTACTTGTGGAAAACCAATTCATTTTTATGAATTAATTTTTAAATAACCACGTGATAGATCTTTGTTCCTTTTACATCTCCAAAGGCTGCAGCATTTTTTTTATATTCTTTTGCTGAAAGAAAACCTTTATCAATTATCCTTAAAGCCTTATCGCCGTTTAACACCTGATCTTTAAAGTTTACAAACTGGAAAGTTTTATCACCAATAGCCACAGGCTCACCAGGTTTTATTTGTACATTATCAAATCGCACCGTGGCTATAAATCTTGATACAAAAAATCCAGCATCTTCTACCTTGTTTTTCAGTTTATCAAAATCTATTTTACTCCCGGGTTTAAAGGTTATATCAAAATTGGAAGTCTTAATGTTAGGTTCAATTTTATCAACAAAATCAATTGTTTTTAATGCTTTATTAATTGCATTGCTGCACATGCTGCAGGTTAAGCCGCTTGCCTGCAAACTTACTTTTGTTACCTGTGCATTTACTGATAGTGAAATAATTATTGCGATTACAAAAAATATTTTTTTCATATAAATTAGTTAAGAGGTTTATTAATTTCTTTCCTGGTATACTTACAACAGTCATGCAGTTTTTCGTATGCTTTATCATCCGAATTAAAATCCTGTGTATCATATCCTGAAGCTGCAATTGACTTTTGTATTTTTTCGGAACTTGACCTGGAAGTGTTATAACTAACTTTTAAAATTTTAGTTTCTTCATTCCAAAAAGCAGTTGCGGCGCCACCCATCCTGGCCGACTTTTCTATAGTCTTTTTACACATCCCACAGTTGCCCCATACCTTGATGGTTTCTTTTTTTACTGAAGTTTGTGCAAACGAAATACCGTTACCAAAGAGGATGAACATCAGGGCAGCGTAAATATTTAGCGTTTTCATTTTTTTATAAATTAGAGTAATAAATAAAATACATAAGAATAAATAAGAGAGATACTAACAAAAGTATCTTTAAATATTCTTCGGGAGATTACGTGGGCACTATATTCTAAAAACGCAATGTAAAATATTCAGGGAAATACCGGGAGGATCCGGAGGGGAATTAATATTATTTGAAAAATTTATTTGTGTTACAACAAGATCAGTATTTGAGATACCGGAATGATTATTTACAGCAGCTATAGGTACAAAAAACCTTACTTCATTAGCTATCAGCTTGTGTGCATCACTAAGCTTAATTATTTTAAATTCATCTTTACAGCAACTGCCGTTTCCTTGCTTCATTCCACATTTGCCGCATTTATCCTTGCTGTGCATCATATCAATGGAAGAAATTTTCCCCATGCAATAATGAATATTCATAGCAATACCAGTAGAAACACCGAGGTATATAAAAGCAAGTATAGCTAAAGAGATTTTTTTCATTTGCTTTACAAAAGTATATTGAAAAAACTTAAAAATGAATCTTTTAACACCTTAACAAACTAATTCACAAACCCCCAGCGTACGCCAATTCTAAAAATTAAACCCGGCGCAGGATAATTGGGAGCGGCAAAATTATTATTGGTGAATCCAAAGCCCTGCGCAAAACTTACACTGTTTAAATTTTCAAATCTGATGAGCCCGGTAAAAGATTTTATCCTGAAATGAAAAAAAATGGAAAGTTCAGGAAGATTTTTTATAGTAACAGTATCCTGTGGAAAAAATTGTCCCATAACAGGGGAATAATTATAAGCCTTATAATTGGTATTATACCTGCCTTCCAGCCCGCTGCTTAAATTTAAATTCTTGAACAATACACCTTCATAAGCCAAACGTTGCCGGGTGTAAAAAAAAGGAATGCGGATAGGGGAGGAGGCATCAGTTTGCTGCACTATAGCCTCACTGTATAAATTAAACCGTTTTGTGAGCCTGAATTTTTTTGAGGCCTGTACCTGTAAAATATTTATAAGATTTGAGGCCTGGGCTGTCTGATAATAATTTTTAAAATAAGTATAATTAGTCATAGAGATATTTCTAAACCATAAATTAAAGAATGGATTTTTAGCTGCAGCGGATATCAGGGTAATATTCTCATTTTTAGTATTGAGATCATTCTTAAAATTGAATGATGAAATGTCTTCGAAAATAAATGACGGGGATTTGTTTATATTTTGGAAAGATAGCTCCACATCCCCTAACTTACTGTTAAGTGTTCGGGCAAGCGATGCATATACTGAATAATTACCGGCATTTAATCCCGTTACATAAAACTCTGCTTTAGCTAATGCATCCCATTTTTTATTACGTGTTTTATTTCTATATTCTCCGTGTACAACAGCGTTGTAAAAATTTTTACTGGCCTTTGAGAATATGCCGCTTAAATTTTCAATACGTAAACCAGCTTCAATAAACTGGGCGGGGTTTTTTGTTTCAGGAAATTGCCTTATCACAAAATCGTTTGTTATCATGCTCCATTTATCCATTAGAGAAAATGAGAGTCCGTGTATGGCATTAATAGAAGTATCATACCATTGTTTTAATGTTGTTGAATCTGAAATGGCAGATTTATTGCCATACCTGTCCAGCCCTAAGGTGTCTTGAAACTGGTAACTGTATTGATTATAAGTAAAGGTGTGCTGAAAACGCAGCTTTGGATAAAATAGATATTCCATGGTACTGTCGTTAATTTCAACAGAATCTTTTTTCCCAAAATCATAGCTCTGTCTTAAAAAAAAAGTAAAGTCCTTATATATATTACCTGTGGATATTTTGGAAGAAAATATATTTGCCTGTTGCGGATCACCGCCTAAGAACACAGGCACTCCAATCCGGATTTTGTAATCTTTATTAGTTAAGAAGCTGTCATTCCTGATGCCCCCATTTTCTGAGGCTGTAAGCTTATTGCCCAATAATTCAAAGTAAGCCGCATATCTTTTTTTCTTACCCTGGTAATTACTAAACAGCCTGTAATTGTTATGACTGGTATTTTGAGTTTTAAAAAATCCGGGAGCGGCGATTAACCTGTATTCAAATCCAAAATTCCAGTTAGGTTTTATATTTTGAGTATGCAATATTCTTATTACCTGCTCTTTGCCTGAGGCTAATAAATAAGTTAATTGTGTAAATGGCCTTGTGGTTTTAAAAAATCTTGTTCCTTCCAATGTAAACCGGTAGGCATCAAAAGCATGAAATCCTGCATCCCATCCGGCCTTCAGAAAAGGTGAAAAGAGTACAGGATAGGAGGCGCTTCCATTGTTGCCAAGGGTTATATAATTTGCAGGTACTGAATAAAACCGGCTAAAATCGTATAAAGAGGAATCAAGCCGGTTTGTTTTTAATGAATCTAAAAAACGATAAGTGATAGTGATAGAATCTGCCAGGTCATCTCTGTGCTCAAAGCCCATAGTAGAATCATTTCCTGAAGAGGGTCTGCCTGCACTTCCCATTCTTCCTTTTAACTTACCAAGTACATCTCTTTGAGCAATTAGTAAAACTGGCAGGAACAAAAAAGAAATTATCAGAGTATACCGGCAAATTATTTTAAGCGCAATATTTGAATTAATTTCTTTCATCATTACAAAACAAAGCAGCTATAATGTTGCTATTAATTCTTTAAAAACATAAGCCATTTTAGGCTCAGCCTCTTTAGCTGCTTTTAATACTTCTTCATGAGTAATCTTATTTTCCTGTTCACGAATTCCAACATCAGTAATTACACTCATTGCAAAGCAATCCATACCCATGTGTATTGCAACAATAACTTCCTGTACTGTGCTCATACCTACAACATCTCCTCCTAAAATATGGATCATTTTATATTCAGCACGGGTTTCAAAAGTTGGCCCTGTTACACATAAATAAACGCCTTCTTTAATATCAATTCCTTTTGTTATAGCAATTTCTTTTGCTTTTTGTATAAATGTTTTATTATAGGGCTCACTCATATCAGGAAAACGCGGCCCAAATTCAGTTTCATTTTTACCAATCAGGGGATTGATAGTGAACTGGCTTATGTGGTCTTTAATTATCATCAGATCACCTACTTCATACTCAGGGTTAACACCGCCGGCAGCATTGCTCAATAAAAGAGTTTGCACACCCAGGTATTTCATAACTCTTATAGGAAATATTATTTCTGCAGCGGAATAACCTTCATAATAATGAAAACGCCCTGCCATGGCAACTACTTTTTTTCCACTTAGCTCACCAAATATTAATTTACCACTATGGCCTTCAACAGTACTTACAGGAAAATGCGGAATATCAGTATAAGGGATTTGTGCTTCAATATTAATTTCTTCAATAAATTTACCGAGGCCACTGCCTAATATTATACCTATGGCGGGCTTTGCAGAGTAATGGCTATGAATATATTCAACTGCTTCTGATATTTTTTTCATCATAAGTGTAAATCATGAAAGTTATTGATAAAGGTAAGGCAAGATAGTGTTAGCAAGTTGATAAACAATACCTCACATAGTATGCACTGCAACGGCTTAAAGTCTTATAAAATATTTTCAACTTCTCATCCGGTATAACATTAGGGTTATCTTCTGTAACTTTAAAAATATGGGACTAAACGAGCCGGCTCATGCTTATCAAAAAAAATTTTATACCATACAGGAATACCTCGAAATGGAAAAAGTTGCATTGGAAAAGCATGGGTATTATAACGGGGAAATATTTGCAATGGCCGGAGCAGGCCCCAGGCATAATATTATTTCAGCTAATATTATTATCGCATTGGGGAATTCTTTAAAAGGTAAGAATTGCCGGCCTTACGGAAGTGATCTGAGGACACACATACCCGAAAATTCCTTGTTTACTTATCCAGACATTGCAGTTATTTGTGGAGATATAAAAACCTCTAAAGAAGATGAAGATACTGGCACTCAGCCAGCAGTAATAATTGAAATACTTTCTCCTTCTACTAAAAACTACGACCGCGGAGAAAAGTTTATGTTATACCGTGCTATTCCGGTATTGAAAGAATATATCCTTATAGATTCTGAATCAATTCATGCTGAACATTTTGCTATTAATCAGGAAGGGCTTTGGCAATTAAAAGAATATAACAAGCCGGAAGAAAAAATAATTATAGACTTTCTCAATATTCAAATACTGATGAAGGATGTGTATGAAGGGACTAAACTATAAAGGATAAAATGTTGTTAGTTATTGCCTGAATTAAAAAAACATTTACCCCGGATCATTGGCCGGATCAATTCCTGAATCAATCATGTGACTGCTTTATGTCATTTACTTTTTCTTTGACAATTTGCTTTTATCTTCGTCAAAATTATTTTTATGAACCTACATGAATACCAGGCAAAAGAATTGTTGAAAAGATTTAATGTTCCTGTTCAGGAAGGTATTGTTTGTACAAGCGCTATGCAGGCTGAAGAAGCTTACAGGCAAATTCATTCACAATATGGCAGTAAATACGCTGTAGTAAAGGCACAGATACATGCAGGCGGCCGGGGCAAAGGAAAGATTGCTGGTACGGAGCAACGGGGTGTTGCTGTAGGCAAAAATGCCGATGAAGTAAAATCATTAGCACAAAATATTTTAGGCGGCACTTTAGTAACTATACAAACAGGTTCTGTTGGAAAAGTAGTTCATAAAGTTTTGGTAGCACAGGATGTTTACTATGAAGGACCGAATGAGGTGAAAGAATTTTATTTATCTGTTTTAATGGATAGAAGTAAAGGCAGAAATGTTGTAATTTATAGTACAGAAGGAGGGATGAATATAGAAGAAGTGGCCCACAACACACCTGAAAAAATATTTAAAGAATGGATTCATCCCGGTGGGGGATTGCTGGGTTTCCAGGCAAGAAAAATTGCATATAACCTGGGTTTAAGCGGGGAGGCATTAAAAAATTGCGCAAAGTTTGTAACCAACTTATATAATGCCTACATAGGCCTTGATTGCGGTATGCTTGAAATAAATCCGCTTTTTAAAACAAGCGATGAAAAAATTATTGCTGTTGATTGTAAAATGAATATTGACGATAATGCCCTTCTTCGTCATCCTGATCTTACCTCTATGAGAGATATTTCTGAAGAAGATCCGACAGAAGTAGAAGCACAAAAATTTAATCTCAATTTTGTAAAATTAGAGGGTAATGTTGGCTGCATGGTTAATGGCGCAGGACTTGCAATGGCAACCATGGATATGATCCAACTCAGCGGCGGCCAGCCTGCAAATTTTTTAGATGTTGGCGGCACTGCAAACGCTCAAACTGTTGAAGCAGGGTTTAGAATAATTTTAAAAGATCCGAAGGTAAAAGCCATATTGATAAATATTTTCGGAGGTATAGTTCGCTGCGACAGAGTGGCCCAGGGAGTTATTGATGCTTATCAATCTATAGGTACAATTGATATCCCTATTATAGTAAGACTACAAGGTACCAATGCAGAAGTTGCGAAAGAACTTATTGACAAAAGTGGCTTGAAAGTTCAATCAGCAATTCTTTTAAGTGAGGCTGCAGAGTTGGTAAATAGGGCAGTGGCTTAAACTGTATTTCATGGATATGCACATTTATAGTGTTTTCAAAATTATTGGTTATAAAAAAATGCCGGAATAACCGGCATTTTTTTTTGAATAACTATCAGTTTTCATTAAGGCATTAATACTTTATTGATAACATGTATAACACCATTACTCTGGTATACATCTTTTGTGGTAACCCATGCGACACCACCTTTTTCATCTTTAATCATTAATTTATTTCCTTTGCTCATAACCCATAATTTGCCACCCGCAACAGTAGTTAAAGTTGCAGTGCCTTTACCAGCCTTAACCATATCCATTAGCTGTTTTGAACCAAGGTTACCTGATACTACATGGTAGGTTAAAATACCTGCAAGCATTCCTTTGTTTTCAGGCTTTAATAATGTTTCAACAGTGCCAGCCGGTAACATGTCAAAAGCGCTGTTAACTGGTGCAAATACAGTAAAAGGGCCTGTGCCGGACAAAGTTTCAACAAGATCAGCAGCTTTAACAGCAGCGACTAAAGTAGTATGATCTTTAGAGTTTACTGCATTCTCAATAATGTTTTTAGAAGGATACATTGCAGTTCCGCCAACCATAACCGTTTTTTCCATTTGTGCAAACGAGGCATTAATAAATAATGCAGCGAGGATTAATAATCCTATGCTTTTAATTTTTTTCATTTTTTCTTTTTTCTTTTTAATTGATTTGTATGCCATCACATACGTCGCTTTGTAAAACATGGATTGAATTATTGCTCACCTTTATTTTTCTAAAAATGAAAACCGCAGGCAATAATTTATCGTATCGAAATAATTTTCGATTACAGGAAACAACAAAAGTGGGAATGATTTTTTTGAGAACTAAAAGA
>JBDSAQ010000508.1:0-6598 GCA_039922095.1 Ginsengibacter sp.
ATCAAACTGACGGGAGGAATTATCCGGGATATTTTCAAAAAATGCTGTAACTAAAAGGTCTTCCTTATTTTCATATCTGATCGTTTTTCCAATAGCTTTTTCAGGACTTCCAAAAAATTGTTCAGCCATTTTTCTGGAAATGGCGATTGCCTCTTGTGTAGTTAAAGCTGTTTGTGGTGTTCCTTCTAATAAGGGATGACTGAACATCTTAAAAAAATCTGCACCCGCAAATGATCCATCCATTTTACTTATCTTATCACCTGCCTCAAAGGTGCTGCGGCTGCCAGGCGCTGAAGCATATTCAAGACCGCAAGCATACTGCACTTGAGGGATTACTTTTTTTAATTCTTCTGCAAGTAACCCTTGCGTTGGATAGCTTGCCTCTACTTTTCCATCGTAGTATTGACGCTCATATACTTGGTACAAGTATTTACCATTAGCGTGAAAAGCATCTACACTACGCTCGTCCTGAACCCAAAGCATTATCAGCAAACTACAAGCAATGCCGAGCGCAAGACCTGAAATATTAATTATTAAAAACGCTTTGTTGCGCACCAGGTTACGCCATGCGATTTTAAAATAATTTTTAAGCATTGTCTGAACTATGATTTTTATGATTAACTGATTTTATTGATTTCTGAATCATGTTAATCTATAAATCAGATTAATCATGGTTCAGACATTCTCTATTCTGTCCTTAAACTTTTTACAGGATTTGTTATTGCTGCTTTTACTGATTGAAAACTTATTACAGCCAACGCGATTATTACTGTTGTTGCACCCGTAATTGCAAACACCCACCAGCTAATATCAATGTGGTATGCATAATCCTGCAGCCATTTATTCATAAAATACCATGCAAGTGGTGTGGCAATAACAAATGCAATACAAACCAGCTTTAGGAAATCTTTCGATAATAAATCAATTATTGAAACGAAGGAAGCGCCCAATACTTTTCTTATACCTATTTCTTTGGTGCGGTTTACTGCCGCAAGTGCTGCAAGACCTAACAAACCAAGGCATGCAAGAAATATAGATATGCCGCCGGCACATCCCACGATGTTGCTCCATCTTGCTTCTGCCTTATAAAAATTATCCAGGTTTTCATCCAGAAAACAATATTGCAGGGGATAATCAGGTGCGATATTTTTCCATGCTGCCTGTATTGTTGCCAGGGCCTTCGATGGATCGCCTGATTGTATGCGTACAAAAAATTTGTATGGCTGATAATCGGCAAATTGATGAAACATTTGCGGTTCAATTTTGCTGTTAAAACCGAGATAATTAAAATCTTTCACCACGCCAATTACAACAGGCGTTTTAGTATCATCGTCTTCATTATAACCTTTCAATCTTTGACCTGCTGCATTGTTAAGCGTCCATCCAAATTCGTGCATCATTGTCTCATTCACAATTACTGATGTTAATGTATCAGAAGCAATAGATGCATTAAAATTTCTTCCCGTTAGTAATTGCATACCCAACACATGCATATAATCCGGGTCAATAAAATATTCAAATACCGTCCTGTCTTTACCATCATATTTAAATGCGGATTGATTCCATCCCTGGTCGCCGCCCAAACCTAATTCAGCGTTTGCAGTACTAATTATTTCAGGGTGCTGTGCAAGCTGTTGTTTGAATAATGCATAAAATTTTTTTGTGTCAGAAATTCCATCAGCATTCACCACAATTACATTTTCTTTATCAAAGCCGGGGTACTTTGATTGCATGAAATGCAATTGCTGCATGATGATGGTTGTAGAAATAATCAATACTGCTGAAACGGCAAACTGCAATGTAACGAGTGACTTTGTAAAGATGTTTGAGCCACCTAATTTCACTTTTGTTTTTAGTACTTCTACTGCTTTAAAACGCGATAATATAAAAGCAGGGTAACTGCCGGCTATTATCCCAACCAGGAAAATCAGGCTAGTAATAAGCCAGCCCAATTGCGGAAACTGCGAGAGTGAGAAATTTAATTCCCGTCCGCTAAGTTGATTAAAAGAAGGCAATAATAATTCTGCCAGCACAAAACCAAATATTGCTGAAATAAACGCAAGCAATAACGACTCGGAAATAAATTGAGTGATGAGTGTTTTTTTAGTTCCGCCGATCACTTTACGAACACCGATTTCTTTTGCACGATTGGCAGAGCGGCCAATAGCAAGCGTTGTAAAATTGATGCAGGCAATTAATAATACCCCGGCGGCAATGCTTAACAGTATCCAAATAGTTTCAGGGTCGACCGGAGAGATTGAACCGCCGGAAATTTTTGTATCAGTGTGCATTGCACTTAAGGGCTGAAGCTGATAATGAATTCTGGGGCCTTTGCCTGTCCAGCCATTCGCTCTTGATTCTTTTTCTTCATCTGGATAATAATTTTTTCTGAAAGCAATTAGTCGCTCTTTATTAAAAGGCAAGCTGCTGCCAGGCTTTATCTGCACATAGGTTTGATAGGAATATTGCTTCCAGTTGCTCACACGCCTGGCACCTCTTTTTGTTGTAGCGATATAATTAAAGTTGCCCAGCATTTTAAACTCAATGCTGGAGTTAGATGGAAGATTTTCAGCAATGGCGGTCACTGTAAATGGTATATATACATCTTCTGTTTTTATTTCAACAAATTTTCCGATTGGATTGATGTTGCCAAATAATTTTTTAGCTATTGCTTCAGTTAATACAATGCTATGCAAATCCTGCAAAGCCGTAGCTGCATTTCCCGATTTAAGTTTAAATGAAAAAACAGAAAAGAATGAAGGGTCGGCAAAAGATACTTGTTCACGGTTTACTTTGCTGCCGGTTTTTATAAAGCTTTCTCCGAGGTTTTCTTTAAAGCGCACATAATCCTCAACACCAGGCAAATTTTTTTTCATAGCCGGAGCAAGTGGCATAGGCTGGTAAGAATCTCCGTGCGCCACGTCATTTTCCTTTCCTTGCAACCACAATGTAACCCGATAGATGTTGTTTGCATTTTTATGAAAGCTGTCGAAATTAAATTCGTTCACCGCATACAACAAAAACAAACAAAAACATCCAATGCCCACAGATAAACCAAATACACTGATAAATGAAAGCAATTTTTGTTTTGAAAGATTGCGCAGAGCGACTTTGAAATAATTTTTAAACATAATGAAATTATTAAGTTGTACGTTTCTGATTATAAGTCAAAAAACAAAAATTTAAGACATGCATTCTTTGTTTATAAATTGTCGAATTGTCAACTTCATTTATTCTGTTCTCAATGATTTTACCGGATTTGCAATTGCTGCTTTTATTGCCTGGAAACTCACGGTGAGAAAAGTAATCACCAAAGCGCCTGCACCGGCTGCCGCGAAAATCCACCAGGACATTTGTGTACGGTACGTATAACTCTGCAGCCATTCATGCATAAAATAATAGGACAGCGGTATCGCAAAAAGGAGAGAAGTAAAAACCAGCAACACGAAGTCTTTTGAAAGCAAATTCCAAACACTTACAACAGATGCTCCCAGCACTTTTCTTACACCGATTTCTTTTTTTCTTTGCTCAGCAACAAATGACGTTAAACCAAACAAACCTAAACAGGATATCACTACAGCAAGGACAGTGAAAAAGCCGGCCAGCTTTCCAATACGTTCTTCATCGCCAAACTTTTTTGCATATTCGTCATCAACAAACGTGTATTCAAAGGGCTGGCCGGGATTGAATTTCTTAAATACTGCTTCTATTTTATTTATTGCATTTTTAGTACTTACAGTAGAATTTATTTTAAGGAGAATCACATTGCCCTGATCAGCAGTACTAATATAAATAACAGGCCTCGTTTCATTGTACGGAGATTCCATTACCATATCATCAATCACCCCAACTACTGTGAAATGCTTATTCCACCCTGTTATGGTTTCGCCTACAGGATGTTTCAACCCCATAAAAAGTGCGGCAGCTTCATTTAATATCATTCCCGATGAATCGGTTGCAAAATCTATTGAAAAATCGCGGCCATCTTTAATTTGCCAATCTGTGGTTTTGCCGTAATCATAAGACACCCCAACAGCTCCAAAATCAATAGAAAGATTTGGATCTTTTCCCCTCCAGTTAAAAGTGCTGCTACTACTCCCAATATAGGTTGTGGATCCATTTGATTCTGCAATGGATGTTATAGTTCCTGTTTGTAGCAGATCATCTCTTATCGCGTTGAAATGATTATGAATGGATGAATCCATGATTGGAATGCTGACAAGATTAGCACGGGAATAACCAACGGGTCTGTCTTTTGCAAACTGTATTTGCCGGTACACTACCATCGTTCCAATAATAAGCGCTACAGAAACCGTGAATTGTAGCACCACCAAAACTTTTCGTGGTAAGGCAGCATAACGACCTGCCTTAAATGTTCCTTTCAAAACTTTTACAGGCCTGAAAGAGGATAAATAAAAAGCGGGATAACTGCCTGCAATAAGCGCAGTAACGATAATGAATGCAAAACTTGCCATCCAGAAAAACGAATTGCGCCATAAAATGGAGAGATGTTTATTTGAGACCTCATTAAAAAATGATAAGCTAAGCATTGCCAGCAGCAACGATAATATAAAGGCGAGTATTACGGTAAGCAAAGACTCGCTGAAGAATTGTAGTATAAGTTGCCTGCGCAATGAACCAATTGTTTTCCTGATTCCTACTTCCTTTGCACGCCTTTCACTTCTTGCAGTGCTCAGATTCATAAAATTGATACAAGCCAGCAGCAACACAAATACACCTATAATGGCAACCATGTTTACATATTTTATAGCGCCGCCTGTATTTTTGCCCTCCTTAAATTCAGAATATAAATGCCATTTACTCATTGGCTGTAAAAACACAGCCGGCTTCTTTTTTTGCAATTGCCCGTTCACTTTTTTTAATTTGGCGTCTTTGATCCTTTCAGATACTTTATCGAAGTCGGCATTTTCATTTATTTGCACAAACATCGAGGCGAAGTTGGGGCGCCACGGATCTTCCATATCTTTCAACTGGTTGTTACTGCTGTACCAAAAATCCCATGAAGCAATAAAACTTAAATTCGCTAAAGCGGAGTTCTCTGGAAAATCTTCATACACTCCAGAAATTTTTAACGGCTGCATCTGGTCAATTTTAATCATCTTGTTTATGGGATCTTCTTTACCAAAATAAGCTTTGGCTGCGGAAGCAGACACTAATATAGAAGATGGATCGCTTAGTCCATTTTGTTTTCCTTTTAGCATGTTGAGTGAAAACATTTCCGGCATTTCTTTTTCGAAGAAGCCACCTGTTTCTTTCAATTTTTTATCGCCAATAGTTACCACGTGACTATCATTCCAATCAACGGCCATAGCAATGTCTTTAAAATCGCTGCCATAATTTTTCCGCAATTCTTGTGAAAGCGGATACGGGACACTCCGCCATGTTTGCACTTCGCCGTTATTGGTTACATTTTGTATTACCTGCGCAATACGATCATAGTTTTTAAAATTTTTATTGTAGGAAAGCTCATCGTACATCCATAAGCTAATGAGAATGGCAACCATCATTCCAATGGATAATCCTGCAACGTTGATAAATGAATGCGTCTTGTCTTTAACAAGATTTCGCCATGCGATTTTGAAGTAATTTTTAAACATTTGTCTTTAACTATGATTTTTATGATTGAATGATTCCTATGATTCTTTTCATTCTTCTTCCCCTTTCCTGAATTGTCGGGACAGGTAGGGGCGGGGGCCCTTATTCTGTTCTTAAACTTTTTGAAGGGTTTGTCAATGCTGCTTTTGCTGAATAAAACATAGCCGTGGCTGCTGCAGTAAATACAATTATAAAAGCAGATACTACAAATGGAATTACCGACAGGCCAGGGTTATAAGAAAATATCTGCAACCAGTTATGCATAAAGTACCATGCAACAGGGAATGCAATAAAAGCTGCAATAAGCGCCAGCCACAAATAGCTTTTAGTAATCATAGTAACAACCTGTATTATAGTAGCACCCATCACTCTGCGTATGCTGATCTCTTTTTGTTTTTGTTGTGTTGTGAACGCGGTAAGACCCAATAATCCAAGGCAGGTAATGATTATAGTAAGTATAGAAAATGCTGCAAATATCTTCCCACGCTTTTGATCTGCGGCATATTGCGAATTGAAATCTTCATCCAAAAATTTATATTCAAATGGTAGTTGTGGAAAATATTTTTTCCAACTGCTTTCAACTTTTGCAATGGTTGCCTTGATATTACTGGTGTTTATTTTTAGCTGGATAATATTAGAGTTGGGGCCATAAAATAGCAGTAAGGGCGCAATTGGATTATATAATGATTTCTGATTAAAATCTTTGACCACCCCCACTACTTCTAAATAATTCGCTGACGTGTCGCCTGGAAATTTTACCCGTTTTCCAAGAGGTTCAACCCATGCGAAATGTTTTGCCATTGCCTCGTTAACCAATATGCTGTGAAGGGTATCACCAAGATTTAAAAAGTTACGCCCCTTTACTATAGAGATGTTGAGTGAATTAAGATAATGCTCATCAACTGCGTAACATTCAACCGCTTTATCTACATACCCGGTATTAGTTTGTATATGAAAAAGATTTAAGTTGAGATTTGGGCTT
>JBDSAQ010000509.1:0-2715 GCA_039922095.1 Ginsengibacter sp.
GTTTCATGTGCAAGTGCAGGTGTTCATCCAATGGTTATGGGTATAGGCCCTGTAGAAGCTGTACCTAAAGCTCTCCGACAGGCGGGTATGAATATTTCGCAGATTGATCTGATTGAATTAAATGAAGCATTTGCTTCCCAATCATTAGCCGTAATAAATAAATTAGAACTTGACCCATCAGTGGTAAATATAAATGGTGGGGCAATTGCTTTAGGGCATCCTTTAGGTTGCACAGGGGCTAAACTCACCATACAAATAACAAACGACATGAAGCGCCTGAATAAGAAATATGGAATTGTAACGGCCTGTGTTGGCGGCGGCCAAGGGATTGCAGGAGTGATTGAAAATATTAACTGATGGATTCTAAATTGTCCTTCCAGGTTCATTATGTGATTTAACATTTTCTACCATCGCAATATTATTAGTTACACGTTTATGTAGAACCCTTTGTTTACATTTGCTATACTTATAATTTATTTTGTTCAGATCATTTCGCATATCAAGATTCATTTCCGGCGTATTGTTGGTAATTTTTGCATTGGGCATTACCCCTAAAAGATTTGTACATGACCTGACTACTAAACATATTGATAACTCTTTAAAAAAAACCAATCACACACACTACCAGCTAAGTAAATCAGGATACAATTGTGATTGTGATAACCTTGTTGCTGAATCAATTTTTGTAACTGATCAGCAGGTCTTTTCTTTCCCCTTATCTACTTCTTTTTCTGATTATAGTTTCAAAGAAATATCTTTTTATTCTATCTCGAAAACGTATACTCTTCTTCGAGGTCCCCCGGTAAATATTTAGTTTAAAGGTGTTGAACAATACCTGTTGAAACTGTATTTTTTATACGCAAAAATTTTCCTTTGAAATTACAATTCAGGCAAAAGAAATTCTTTCTTATAATCGTGTTATTATCTCCGGTAATTTTCACCCATAAAAGTTTTGCACAAACTGACAGTACTGCAACCGATTCTGTTCTGCTTAAACAGATCGAACAGCAAATGCTAACAAATACAAATACCGAAGTTGTTCCTCAGCAAACCCGTTCTTCACTTACTTTTAACCCGGATATTGGAGTAGTTGGTGATTTCCAGGGCTCATTTATCAGTAGGGGTAAAAGAAATTTTGATGCTTATCTAAATGAATCAGAAATTTCTTTACAGGCAGTTGTGGATCCTTACATACGTGCTGATTTTTTTATATCATTTGGGAGAGATCCGGAGACAGGCAAATACGGAGCTTCAGTTGAGGAAGGATATTTGACCACGCTTACTTTGCCTGCAAAGTTGCAATTGAAAGTTGGGAAATTCAGGGAAGCTGTAGGAAGAATAAATCCTGTTCATCCACATGCGCTGCCTTTTATTGATCTTCCAAATGCATATGTAAATTATTTTGGAGAAGAAGGACTTAATGATGAAGGCGCATCATTAAGCTGGCTGGTGCCCAATAAAGCTTTTTACCAGGAACTCACCTTCCAGGCTACTTCTGGTTTAACCGAAGCTCCTGCTTTTACCCGAAGCGAGGGCAATCGTTTTTTATATCTTTCGCATTTAAAAAACTTTTTTACACTTAATGATAATGCCACACTGGAGCTGGGATTAACAGGCATCTCAGGTCCGAATGTTTTTCAAAGGGTTAGTAATATGGCTGCGGCTGATCTTACTTATAAATGGAAACCGCTTGCAATGAATACTTATAAATCTTTCACATGGCAAAGTGAGTTATATTTCAGTCATGCAAATGATTCTTTATCCCGGTCAATGAATTCGTTTGGTTTATATTCCTTTATTGAAAACCAAATATCCAAGCGTTGGTTTTTAACCGGCAGGTATGATTATGCACAAATACCTTACGCTAAATCAATTAAAGAACAGGCATACTCTTTAACCGCTGGCTGGCTGGCTACTGAGTTTTCTAAAATAGAATTTGAGGGTAAAACCACGGATGATACTATCAGTTCAAGATATTACCAGGGCTGGCTTAGATGGATTTTTGTAATCGGGGCACATGGTGCTCATCAATACTAAATTTTTAAATTATTTATAATAGATATATGAAACATTTAATGACTTTTTTGATGTTGATTTTTTGTATAGTTGCATTTTCAAATGCCGGCACAATTAAAATAGTCACTACTACAGAGGACATGAAAAGTATCGCACAGGTTTTAGGGGGCGATAAAGTATCTGTAATATCCATTGCTACAGGATATCAAAATCCTCACTTCGTTGATCCCAAGCCCAGCTACATTATCAGCTTATCCAATGCGAATCTTTTTATAACTGTTGGTCTTGATCTTGAAACCGGCTGGTCACCACAATTGCTTTCAAGTTCAAGAAATTCTAAAATTCAAAAAGGTTCTCCGGGTTATGTAGATGCATCTGCAGGTGTTGGATTATACCAGGTTCCTTCAGCTGCAAACAGGGGCGAGGGAGATATTCATATTTATGGAAATCCTCATTACTGGCTTGACCCGTTAAATGGAAAAGTAATTGCAAGAAATATAGCTAATGGCTTAGAACGTGTTGATCCGCAAAACCAGGCATTTTATGAAACAAACCTTCACCAGTTCTTTAGCCAGGTAGATGTTAAATTAAAAGAGTGGCAGGCAAAAATGTTACCTTATAAGGGTACAAAAATAATTGCCTACCACAACGAGTGGGTATATTTTGAAAAGCGCTTTGGTTTGGAGATCGTAGATTTTA
>JBDSAQ010000510.1:0-7390 GCA_039922095.1 Ginsengibacter sp.
CAATTATTTTTTGATGTAACGTTATTCCTTCTTCATTCCTACCGGTAAAATCTGTCCAGAAACAAATTTTATATAAGGCTTCATCATTGGTTGGATCCTGCTCCAGGATTAATTTCAGGCAATTAAAAACTTTATCAAACTCTTCATAGTCATCATATACATCCGCCAGTTCAAATAATAATTCGATTTTCTCATCACCTTCAAAAGTCTGTATGGCTTTTTCTAATATTAATGCAGCTTTTTTTTGCTGGTCAAGTGCCAGATACGCATCAGTTTTTAAAATATAAACATTAATATCTGTTCTGTCTAACAATTCAGCCTTTTCTAATAAACTGAGTGCTTCCCTGTAACGCCGGGTGGCGATCAGAAGATCAGCTTTCTTAATTTGAAGTAACGAGGAAAAAGGGTATTGTTGAATTCCATAATCAACAGCCTCCATTGCTGCAGAAATATCTTCTTTATCATCATAATAATCTATAATTCTTTCAAATGATTCCTCTTCAATAAATGAATAGCTATGCCCATTTCTAAGATTAGCATACTGCTTAAGCAACTCCTTCATTTCTTCCTTATCCTGGCGGTATGGATTTTCTTTCATATTATTAAATCTGGTAACTCAAATTAGTGCATTTAGCAAATAACTTTCTTAATATGCAACAATTTTTTATCTCTTGCGTTAAACTAAAGACAAATTTTTTATGAACGGATAATAATTTTTCAAACTTTATGATTAATTTTGTTATATAGGATATGAAAAGATTCTCAAAAATAACGTTTGTTTTACTTCTTATTGGCAGTATTAGTATTATTGCTAATGCTGATAGAGGTGTTTTTGGAAAGAAAAAGAACAAAGTTCAACTTAATATCACTACTGTTAATTCTTTAAAAAGGTCTATCCCCTTTAATTTAAAATCAGGACTAACTTTTAAAGGAAGCACTCTTTCAAATACTCAGCAAATTGGGAATAGTTTTTTTAATACAGCCCTCATAAGCTACAAAAAAGGAAATACTGTCTATATTTTGCCTTATAAGCAAAAAGTATTAATTCCAAGCTACTCACTTCAACAAGGCTATAAATTACTTATACGCAGAAAATAATAATTTTAAAAGAGAGCTGCAGGAGGGGCTTATTTACACTCTTTATCTTATTTTTTGAGTTTCATCAAAACTTAAAATTCTGTATCCGGATTTTGGTATATCGAATTTGGAAGAAGCCACAGGATCGAAATTTACTTTAGAAAGCGTGTACTTAAACTTCATTTTTCCGGATTGCCACTCATATTGCATAGCCAGGCCTGGTAAGGTTTTAAACGGATAGTCATACTCTTTGTTGGTCACCTTTAAATCCGGGGAATAATAAACAATAAATGATGTTCCATCTTGTAATTTAGCAATAACCTTTATACAATTATAACCTGCAATGGTGGTGGTTTCGTTGGTTGTTTCATAAGTAATCCCTTCATATTTTTTATTCTTTTTCTCCCAATCCTCTTTTGTTAAACTGATCATTAATTTTTGTCCGCTATAATCTTTTAGAATAACTCCGGTACCAGTTCTGGAATCATGGATAGTACTTTCACTTCCCAGGCCGCTAAGCATTTCACTCCTTGTCTGGTTATTTTTAATATAAATAGTGGTTGTAGCTCCATCGAGCATATCGGCCATGTTAGGTTCCTTGCTTCCCGTTTGAATAGAGATATTGTACACCAATGATCCTTCTGACATTATTTTTTGCGCCTTCACAATTAGTACCTGTAAAGAAATTGCGATTATTAATATGAGCCGGATGTTATAATTGTGCATTTTTATCTGTTGTAGAGAATTGTAAGTTAAGACTCTTTGACTAACCGAAAGGTTGCAAAATCTGCTTTACACCATTTATCTGATCTTTTTATTATTATTCCTGGATTGTGTATTTTTAGATTGGATACTCTGCAGTTTTTTATTATTCTCCTGCATGGCCTCAATTTTTTGCTGCCATTTACTTTTTACCACTGGTTTCTTTTTATTTTCCTGCAGTTTCGCTAAAACCTTTTCATGGTTAATTATATATTTCTGAATAACGAATTGTATTAATAAGGTAATTACATTAGAAACCGTATAGTACCATGTAAGAGCAGAAGGTAAGGCATTGAAGACACCTAACAAAATTATAGGAAAGATATAAGGAAGATATTTCATAACAGGATTACTGTTATCCTGCATATTGCTCATTCCATATATAGATATTAAAAGGCTGGTTACTACAGCAAAAATGGTAAATAAACTTATATGATTGCCATAAAAAGGTATGTGAAAGGGAAGATCATAAATAGAATCATACACTGATAAATCTTTAGTCCACCAAAAGCTTTGGCCGCGTAATGCAATGTTTGAATTAAAAAAACTGTACAACGCAAAGAATATTGGTATTTGAAGTAATGCCGGTATACAACCGCCTAATGGATTAACCCCTGCACTTTTAAATAGCTTCATTTGCTCCATTCCAAAGGCCTGTTTATCTTCTCCATATTTTAATTTTAAAGTATCAATTTCCGGCTTTAATAATTTCATTTTTGCACCACTTAAATAACTTTGATAAGTTAAAGGAGAAATTAAGAGTCTTATTATAATGGTAAGTAATGCAATAGCCAATCCGTAACTGGCTATTTTACTCCCCATGAAGTTAAAAACCGGTAGAATAAATCCGCGGTTTATGTATTTTACAAAGGCAAATATTCCACTTCCCAGGTCAACAATATTGTGCATCTCATTGCTATAAGATTTTAGTATTTTATAATCACTGGGGCCATAATAAAGTTGCAGGGGTATATTAACCGATGGCCCCTGTGTAACATTCAGTTTACATATTGCTGACGCTTGTGCAATAATATGGGTAGTAGTGTCACCGGGCACCTGCCATTTTATTTCTGCACTCTGAAATTTATTTTTAGCGATTACTGAGGTAACAAAAAATTGCTGGGCAAGCGCTATCCAGTTTACAGGTTTATTAAATTGTTTATTATCCCCTGACCCAACTTTCTCGAAATCGTAATCACCATCTTTTACATAAGACATGCGTGATTGCAGTTTCTCATGTTCTGCATCTTTTTCAACCTGAGTGGCCTGGGCCTGCCATGTTAAGTTTATAGTATTTTGTGAAACTATTTTATTAGCTCCATTAAGGTTAATTGAAAAATCCAGCATATACTCATTTGGAGATAGCGTGAATTTGTGCTCAATTCGC
Organism: Ginsengibacter sp.; assembly: GCA_039922095.1. GTDB lineage: Bacteria > Bacteroidota > Bacteroidia > Chitinophagales > Chitinophagaceae > Ginsengibacter. The sequence continues at coordinate 3,227 of JBDSAQ010000510.1, forward strand.
TCTCCGGCAGCGCCTTGTAAGAAAAAATTTAAAGTTTGTATACCATTTATTTTTGACGGAGAAGATGTATTAAAAAAAAGATCACTGGTATTAGCAGTTTGGTTGGTAGCAGTATTAATAGCATAGGAGATCTTATTATATGTTCCATTTTGCAGGATAAGGGGCTTATGGTCGAAGGTTTCAAATTTCTTAAGCTGAACAATTTTGGGTTGGCCTCCTTTATTAGTGAAAGTAATTTTAACCACTTCATTTTCCAGGGTAATTAATTGCTCTTTTGCTGAAGAATCCTGTTGAAATCCTCCTGATGATAATAACGGAATAGTGTCTGCGTTAACCGCAGTTTTAGTGATATTAGTCTTGTTTGTGGCAGGATTTATACGGGCAAGAGAATCCTGGATATGCTGCCTTTCTTTTTCTAATGCTGCCTGACCACGTTGAGTATAAAAAAAATATCCAAAAAACAATAAAGCCAGTAAAACAAATCCAATTACACTATTCCTATCCATTCCCATGTTAAAAAAATTAAGTGGGCAAAGGTAAGTAAAGTTTACACTAACACTTAGCTACTTTATAAAATAATAACGCCCTTCAAACCTGAAGGGCATTACAGTATAGCAAGCTTTAAATTATTTTTTTGGAGCAGCAGGAGCAGCGGGTTTAGCCGATGCCGAAGTTCCTTTTGCGGGAGCTGAAGGCGCAGCAGTGGTGGCTGGTGCTTTTACAGCAGTTGCCTCTTCCTGTTTTAACTGGCGTGTCATACTAACTGAGGCAACAGGTATACGTGGAGAATTTAATATCTCCATATTTTCCGCAATAACATCCTGTACCCGAAGGTTTTCATTTAACTCAAGTTTTGTAATATCCATTTCAATATTTTCACGTAAATATCTTGGTAGGGTTTTAACTTTTAAAGCCTTCATTTTAGTGGCCAACTTACCTCCTGCCTTAACACCTGCCGGAATGCCTGTAAATTTTAAAGGTATAGTTACTGTCACTTTTTTATCTTCCACTAATTCCAGAAAATCTACGTGAAGCAACTGGTCAGTTACCTTATCAAACTGCATTTCTTTTAAAACACATCTGTAAGATGCCCCTTCTATATTAATTTCAGCGAGCATAAAGTCCGGTGTATAAACAATGCCTTTAAAAGCAGTTGCAGGAGCAGAAAAATTAATCTCTTTAGCACCTCCGTAAATTACACCTGGCACTTTTTCCTCAGAGCGAAGTTGACGGGTGACTCCTTTGCCAAATTCGGTCCTGAGTTGTCCTTCGATAGTAATTGTATTCATTTCTTTAATTTTATTTTTGAGGCGCAAAGTTAATATAATTATCGGGATTTATCCTTTAGATTTAAAGGATTTAAGCAGAAGAAAGACAGACTTAACGGGTATTCTTATTCAACATTCTGCTGCGCAAAAAAAGGCTGTTTATACTTTTATTTTCAAAGGCATTTCTAATAGCAACTGCAAATAACTCAGCTACAGATACCACTTTTATTTTGCTAGTCAATTGTTTGGTGGGTATAGTATTACAAACTACTAATTCAAGCAAAACACTATTTTCAATATTTTCGTAAGAATTTCCACTTAATACAGGATGAGTGCAAAAGGCACGAACACTTCTTGCTCCTTTCTCAATTAAAAGACCAGCGCTTTTAGTTAATGTTGAGCCTGTATCGCATATATCATCAATCAACACAATATCCCTGTCAGTAACATCACCTATTACAACCATACTATGGATTTCGTTAGCCCGCTTACGATGCTTATCACATATAACCATCTCAACTTCAAAATAACTAGCGATTTCACGAATGCGATTTGCACTGCCAACATCCGGGGCAGCAAAAGTTAGATTTTCTAAATTAAGCTCTTCGATATAAGGGATAAAAATTGCCGATGCATCAAGGTGATCCACAGGTATATCAAAATATCCCTGTATTTGCGGTGCATGAAGGTCCATTGTGATAACACGGTCTGCGCCGGCAGCAGTTAACATATTTGCTACAAGCTTGGAACCGATGGCTACTCTTGGCCTGTCTTTTCTATCCTGCCTTGCATAACCGTAGTAAGGAATTACAGCAATTACCTTATATGCAGATGCCCTTTTTGCTGCATCAATCATTAACAACAATTCCATTAAATTATCTGTAGGAGAAAAGGTACTCTGCACTAAAAAAACAAACTGGCCTCTGATGCTTTCCTGGTATTCAACGCCAATTTCCCCATCGCTGAATTTTTTTATATTGATTTTACCAAGTTGCTCCCCAAAGCGAACCGCAATTTGTTTGGCAAGATATTGAGACCCGGTGCCTGAAAATATTTTTACGTTTGGATGCATGTCAGCAGCTTAATTGCAGAAATTAATTGGTGTGGCGAAATTATAATTAATATTGTTACGTATTAACTGCATTGTATGGAAAGTTTCAACAACTCATCCACTTCTATTAAAAACTGGGCCATTGACGACAGGCCAAGGGAAAAACTTTTTACCAAAGGACCTGCTGCGCTTAGTGATTCGGAATTACTGGCAATCTTAATAAATACTGGCAATAAAAATAAAAGCGCTGTTGAATTAGCTAAGGACATATTAAGTCTGGGTAAAAATAATTTAAATGAACTTGGAAAATTATCAGTAAAAGACCTGATGAAAATTAAAGGAATTGGCGAAGCTAAAGCCATTACTGTGTCTGCTGCACTTGAACTGGGAAGGCGAAGACAAGCTTCATTATCTCTTTTGAAATCTGTTATAAAGTCAAGCCATGACATTGCAGAATATCTTAGAATTACTTTAAAGGATAACCAGTCAGAAGTATTTGCAGTTGTATTTTTAAATAAGGCCAACAAGATAAATAACTTTGAAATTATAAGCAGAGGCGGAATAACAGGTACAGTGGCCGATCCAAGAGTGATTTTGAAAAAGGCGTTAGAATCCGACGCAACTTCCCTTGTATTATGTCATAACCATCCGTCAGGAAATTTAAAGCCAAGTAAAGCAGATGAAGAGTTAACTATCAAGATTAAAGAAGCAGCTAAATATTTTGATATCCGTGTAATGGATCATATAATTGTAAGTGAAGATGGATATTATAGTTTTTCAGATGAAGGATTACTTTGATATTAAGTCTTTCTCATATTGTTCTTTATTGTTTTACGGAATTTTACGAAGAGAAGTTAGTGAGAGGTCAGCTCATTCCCGCTTGATGTCCTTTGTTTATCACAAATCGAAAGCGCTGTCCTGACTTTGTAATCATTATGACAGTTTATTTGTTTTGTCCAGCTTTTGCTACTTTTAAGAACTTGAAGTTAGTCGTTTGAACTTTACCTCTTTTGTCAGTTACTACGTTCCCTTTTTTATCTCTTTGTATTTCGGATGAAAACACCTTTGTTGTATAAGTTCATAGGCATTATACTTAATTCTAATCCTTAGGCTCCCACAATTGAATTTTATTTCCTTCAACATCTAAAATATGAACAAATTTGCCGTAGTCAGAATCCTCAATTTTGTCTACAATTGTTACTCCTTCATTTTTAAGTTGCTCTACAAGAGCTTCTAAATTCTCTACTCTATAGTTTATCATAAAGTCTTTAGTTGAAGGCTCAAAATATTTTGTGTTTTCTTTAAAAGGATTCCACTGGGTTAGTCCCTTTTTACTACTGTCATCAATCTCCCGCCATTCAAAGCTTGTCCCATATGGGCTTGTGTCAAATCCGAGGTGTGTTTTATACCATTCGTTAATTGCGTTTGGGTCTTTACATTTGAAGAAAATACCTCCTATTCCTGTTACTTTTTTCATTTTTGTATTAAATATTATTGTCTTAAAAGCGAAACCTAATAGAAAGGAAGAAGCAATTAGTGTTATCGTCAACGACATCCTTTTCATTGTGTTGTGATTATTTTTCGAGAATGTTTTTCAAAGTTGACAAACTGCTATCCATATCTTTCGCAACCGATTTTTCCATCATTGGTATAAATATGTTTACAGGATATTTCAATGTACCGGCATTGCTCCACGATACTTTGGTTTGATCCCGATGGCTATCGCATTAGCGTCAAGTTAATTTTTAAAGTTTTTATATAAATCCGTCATATTTGTTCTGCTAGTTCTTTTTTCATAACAACAGTAATAAGCAATTGCATATCTAATTTGTTTATCGGGCAGCA
>JBDSAQ010000511.1:0-5769 GCA_039922095.1 Ginsengibacter sp.
GAGAGCGAACATCTTATGCTTTCAATCCTTAAGAATAAAGAAAATATTGCTACCCAAATTTTAAATCAGTTTGATGTTGATTATGATATGTTCAAGAATGAATTGGGATATGTAAAAACTGATCCCAAGGCAGAATTTCAGGATGATGATCCGGAGGAGTTTGATGAAGAAAAAAAATCATATTCCCAGCAACAACGATCTACTAAAGGCACAGCAGCCCAACCAAAATCAAAGACTCCCGTATTGGACAATTTTGGAAGGGATATCACACGTTTGGCAGAATTAAATTCGTTAGATCCTATTGTTGGGCGTGATATAGAAATTGAAAGAGTTTCTCAAATTTTAAGCCGGCGTAAAAAAAATAATCCAATCTTGATAGGTGAGCCAGGCGTAGGTAAAACTGCAATAGTAGAAGGTTTAGCGCTACGCATTATTCAACGCAAAGTAAGCAGGGTATTGTTTGATAAAAGAGTTGTATCACTGGATTTGGCTGCCTTAGTTGCAGGAACTAAATATCGGGGACAATTTGAGGAAAGAATGAAAGCCATAATGAATGAGCTTGAAAAAAACCGTGATGTAATTTTATTTATAGATGAGATACATACAATTGTGGGTGCAGGTGGGGCAAGTGGTTCATTAGATGCATCAAATATTTTTAAGCCAGCTTTGGCACGTGGGGAATTACAATGTATAGGTGCCTCTACTTTAGATGAATACAGAATGTATATTGAAAAAGATGGAGCACTTGATCGCAGGTTTCAAAAAGTGATGGTAGAGCAGCCATCTGTGGAGGAAACTATCCAGATTCTTGTAAATATTAAAAGCAAATACGAAGATTATCATAATGTAAATTATAGTGAGGCTGCAATTGAGGCATGTGTAAAATTAAGTGACCGCTATATGACAGACAGGCTGCTTCCTGATAAGGCAATTGATGTATTGGATGAAGTTGGCGCAAGAGTGCATTTAAAAAATATTAATGTGCCTGAAGATGTGCTTGAACTTGAAAAAAAGATTGAAGATATAAAACAGGAAAAAAATAAAGTAGTAAAAAGCCAGCGCTTCGAAGAGGAAGCATCATTGCGTGATACCGAAAAGAGATTACAGGAGGAACTTGAAAAAGCCAAAGCAGACTGGGAGGAAGAAAGCAAGCATAAAAGATTTCCTATAGATGAAGATGCCATTGCGGAAGTGGTAAGTATGATGACAGGAATTCCAGTAAAACGGATGGTGCAGGCCGAAACGGAAAAATTACGCAGAATGGCTATAGACCTTGCCGGAGCAGTAGTTGGACAGGAAGAAGCTATTCAAAAAGTGGTTAAAGCTATTCAGCGCAACAGAGTTGGCTTAAAAGATCCTAAAAAGCCAATCGGTACTTTTATATTTCTTGGTCCAACGGGTGTTGGTAAAACAGAATTAGCAAGGGCCCTTGCCCGCTATATGTTTGACAGCGATGATGCTCTCATCAGGATTGATATGAGTGAATACATGGAGAAATTTACAGTAAGCCGCTTAATTGGTGCACCTCCCGGCTACGTAGGTTATGAAGAAGGCGGACAACTTACTGAAAAGGTAAGGCGTAAACCTTATTCTGTAATTCTGTTAGATGAAATAGAAAAAGCTCATCCGGATATTTACAATATTTTATTACAGGTATTGGATGATGGCCAGTTAACAGATGGTTTGGGACGCAGGATAGATTTTAAAAATACGATGATCATAATGACTTCAAATATCGGTGCCCGTCAATTAAAAGATTTTGGTGCCGGGGTTGGATTTCAAACAGCCAATCGCATATTAAATGCAGATGAAAATAATAAGGCTGTTATAGAGAAATCTCTTAAACGTACGTTTAGCCCTGAGTTTTTAAACAGGATTGATGACGTGATGATATTTAATAATTTAACACAGGAAAATATTTTCTCAATTATTGATATTCTGATGAAGGGTGTTACAAAGAGATTAACCACCCTGGGCTTTGTATTAGAATTATCTGAAGAGGCCAAAAAGTTTATTGCTGAAAAAGGCTATGATGCTCAGTTTGGAGCCAGGCCACTTCACCGTGCAATACAAAAATATCTTGAAGATCCTCTTGCAGAAGAGATTTTAAATATGAATATTAAAAATGGGGATACCATAATAGCTACATTTGATGAAGCTAATTCTAAAATAACTTTTACAGTAAAAGATATAGTTCAGCAGGAGGAAGAATCCAAAGCTTAAGGTATTTCTCTACGTAGTTCTGACACAAATTAGTTAGAACAGTTTCTGATACTATCAGGTATTAACCCTTAGATTTTCTCAATCTTACAATTACCCTGATTGTTTGTATTATAACAGCGAGTAATATCAGACTCAGCCCATAGTAAAAAGCTGAACCCAAAAACTTATTCTCATGGAAGATTATAAATGCCAGGATAATTCCATAAATAGGTTCAAGATTGTAAGTAAGATTGGCTGTAAAAGGAGAAATTTTTTTCAATGCATTCAATTGAAGAATAAAGCTGTATACGGTACAGAACCATGCAAGTATTAATAGCCACATCCAGTCTGTTGCATTAGGCAAATAATATTTTGCCGGAAATAATTTTAAGTAAAAAGGTATAATAATAGTAAGAGCCAAAAATCCACCGCACATTTCATACAGGGTTACTGTTTTAGGTGAATACTTTTTTAAAAGATTTTTATTAAAAATAGGAAACAGGCTTGCAAGTAAAGCAGAAACTATCCCGAATAAAATCCCCAACTTATATTCCGGATAAAAATCAAATATCAAATAAATGCCTGCTATCGCAAGCAGCCCAAGAAATATCTCAAAAAAATCAATCTTTCTTTTCATTATCAACGGTTCTACAATAGCAGTAAAAAAACCTATGGCTGATAGGCAGGTAAGTGATACAGAAATATTGGAATACTTTATACTCCCGTAAAAGCTAACCCAATGCAGGGCAACAATTGAACCTATAAAAAACATTTTTACACTGTTTCTAAAAGATAATATTTCAATTTCCTTTTTAAAAAATAATATTAGTGCTAATGTTATGGCAGTTATCAGCAATCTATACCATACAAGTAAGCCTTCATTTAACGTTATAAGCTTGCCAAGTATCGCAGTAAATCCGGCCAAAAAAACTGCTATATGTAATTGTATAAAGGCTTTTTTCATTTAGCTAAAAAATAAATATTTGAACATGTTTAAAATGGCAACAGTTATAATAATCTCAATAGGTGCTATCTTTTATTAAAGCATTAGCTATAAACTAATTAACAATCCTTTTTCAACAAAAAAAAGTGCCGGATGATTTTCTTAACCTCATAGTTTTATATTTGCTGCACTTTCCAAAAAACCAAATTATGAGTTTTAAAAGAATTAACAATATTACCGGATGGGCTATTTGTGTTATTGCCTGCACTGTTTACTTAATGACAATGGAAGCCACTGGTAGTTTTTGGGATTGCGGGGAGTTTATATCAAGCGCTTTTAAATTACAGATACCTCATCCCCCGGGAGCGCCTTTATTTGTTTTATTAGGCAGATTATTTACCATCCCTTTTGATGGCAAGCATGCAGCAACCGGGGTAAATACTATGAGCGCTTTAGCAAGCGGCTTTACAATATTATTTTTATTTTGGACCATCACTCATTTTGCACGAAAAGTTGTTCAAAAAAATAATGAAATATTAAGCTCTCAGCAAATTGTAAGTATTATGGCTGCAGGGGTTGTAGGCGCACTTGCCTATACTTTTTCTGATTCATTTTGGTACAGCGCAGTAGAGGGTGAAGTATACGCATTGTCGTCTTTTTTTACTGCTATTGTATTTTGGGCAATCTTAAAATGGGAACATGAAGTAACGCAGGAACAACTTGATGGAATAAGGGGACATTTTACCCGGGCAGACAGGTGGCTCATACTTATATTTTATTTGATGGGTTTATCTGTTGGTGTGCATTTATTGAACCTGCTTACTATTCCAGCTATTGTAATGATTTATTATTTCAAACGTTACAATGTCACAAAACGGGGTGCTCTGTTTGCTTTTATAATCGGATGTCTTATAACAGGGGTTGTGCAAAAAGCGGTAATTCAATGGAGCATAAAATTAGCCGGTGATTTTGATAGAATATTTGTAAACGAGTTTGGACTTCCTTTTTTTGTGGGCTTTACCTTCTTTTTTGTTTTGCTTGGCTTTCTTATTTTCTTAGGTATACGCATGGCTAATAAGAACAACTGGAATTATTTAAAATTAGGTTTGTGGAGTTTTGCCTTTATGCTTATTGGTTACTCTACATATTTTACTACGCTTATCCGTTCAAATGCAGATCCCGCAGTTGACATGTTTAATGTAGATAATCCTGTAAGCCTTGTTGGTTACCTTAGTCGTGAGCAATATGGCGACTGGCCTATTTTATATGGCCAGGATTTTACAGCTGAAGTTGCAGATTCAAAAACAATTGATACTTATGTAAAGGGCAAAAATAAATATGAAAAGAGTGGCAGGAAGTACGACCCAATATACGCACCTGAAGATCTTCATTTTTTCCCCCGTATGTGGGATGCGAGCAACGACCAGAACCATGCGGATTATTACGCTGATTTTGCTGGTATTAACAAAGACCCCAAGTCAGGTGCATATCTTGATAAACCAACAATGGGTAACAACATAAGTTTTTTTGTAAATTATCAGCTTAACTGGATGTACCTGCGTTATTTTATGTGGAATTTTGCAGGCAAGCAGGATGATATACAAGGCATTGATATAGGCAATGTAAGAGACGGTAACTGGAAGAGCGGAATAGGTTTTTTAGATAATCTCCGCTTAGGTGATCAATCTAAAATGCCTGACAGCTTAAAGAAAAACAAGGCTAATAATAAGCTGTATTTTCTGCCGCTGATCCTTGGTATTTTGGGCCTGGTTTATCAATATAAAAAAAATAAAAGAGATGCATTAATAACCGCCATGCTTTTCTTTTTTACAGGTTTTGCTATTGTAATTTATTTAAACCAGGCAGGCAATCAACCCAGGGAAAGGGATTATGCTTATGTGGGTTCTTTTTATGCATTTGCTATCTGGATAGGGCTTGGAGTACTTTATGTAAAAGATTTGCTCAATCGTTATACTAAGATAAGTACAGCAAATTATGCATCTGCTGGTTTGTGTTTGCTCGCAGTGCCAATATTAATGGCCAGCCAGGAATGGGATGATCATGACCGCAGTAAAAAGATTTTGGCAAGAGATCTTGCTATTGATTATTTAGAAAGCTGCGCCCCTAATGCAATTGTAATATCTTATGGAGATAATGATACCTACCCTCTCTGGTATGCCCAGGAGGTTGAAGGCATTCGCAGAGATATACGTGTTATAAATTCAAGTTTATTAGGAACTGACTGGTATATAAATCAATTAAGATATAAAGTTAATCAGAGTGATCCCATAGATGTTATCTGGACTCCCGAACAAATAATAGGAAATAAAAGAGATGGAATTTATTTTTATGCTGGTGCACCCGGTGCAAAGGTTGATCAAACCCAGCCAATGGATCTTTATACTTTAATGAAAGATTATGCAGGAAGTGATGATCAGAATAAAATGGCACCTCTCCCTAATTCCGAGGAGTATGTTAATATATATCCAACAAAAAAAGTAAAAATTCCTGTGGATCTTAACGTGGTAAAGCATAATGGTACTGTAAATGCGGATGACAGCGTTTTAAGTGAAATAGATTTTGATATTCCAAGAAATGTAATCGGTAAAAATGAAAGCGCTATC
>JBDSAQ010000512.1:0-3069 GCA_039922095.1 Ginsengibacter sp.
CATTGCAAATGATACTGCAGCTATTAAATTTATTTATGTATTAATCCCATACAGTTCGGCTGACTCATGGTTGAAGGTTGAAAAATTATTGGCTAAGGATATTGCATATAAAACTGCTGCTAAAAATTTTATTGAAGCCGCGGCTGATAACTGGCCTTACCAAAGAATAGAATCCATTTTACTTGAAGCGTTTTCCGGCCAGCCCCGGTTGGTTTTACCTCCTTCAAAAAATACTGAAAGAGTTTTTGAATTAAGGAGTTATGAAAGCCCCTCCGAACATCTCTATGAGAAAAAAGTTGCAATGTTTAATACCGGAGGAGAGATAGAAATCTTTACCCGTCTTGGATTTAATCCGGTTTTTTATGCCAGGGTATTATCCGGAAGCCACATGCCAAATTTTATGTACATGCCCATTTTTGAAAGTGTTGAGAAAAGAAATGCACAATGGAAAGTTTTTGGAAGCGATGCCCAGTGGAAAGATATTTCAACAAGGCCTGAAAATGAAAACAAAATATCTGTTTCACACATTGATAGCATATTGATGCATTCTGCTGAATACTCGGATTTTTAATATTTCATCATTTGTTTTTTAAACAACAGTAACGGAATAATTGTTAAGCTTAGGAATTCTCACTTTAAATAAAATTTTAAAATGATCTGTAAAAATTTATGCACGAAATATCTAAAAGATAAAAAGCAATTTCTGTTTCTTGTTTGCTTATTAATGATTGTATGTATTTCATCCGTAATGGCACAAACTAATAATGGTAATGAAGCCAAAATAAATGCACTTGTAAAGCAAATGACTTTAGAAGAAAAAGTTGGTCAAACAGCACAGGTTGCTATTGATGTTTTAGGATCTACTAATTATTCGCTGGGCACATATACTTTAGATCAGAAAAAGCTGGATACAATTATCAATATATATAAAATTGGATCTGTTTTAAATACACCCGGCGCTCTTCTTTCTCCCGTTCAATGGAGCGAAGTGATTAGCAGTATTAATACTTCTTCACAAAAAAACAGGTTAAAAATCCCGGTGATTTACGGGTTGGATAATATACACGGTGTAAATTATGTAAAGGGAGCAACATTATTTCCCCAGCCAATAGGGCAAGCTGCTACATGGAACAGGCAACTGGTTTTTAATGGGGCGGCTGTTGCCGCTTACGAATCAAGGGCTGCAGGAGTTCCATGGACATTTTCTCCTACATTGGATTTAGGCACCAACCCTTTGTGGTCACGCATATGGGAAAATTATGGTGAAGATCCTTATCTTTCAGGGCAGTTAGGTATACAAGCTGTAAAGGGATTTCAGGAACCATTGGGCAGTAAAGAAAAAATAGCAGTATCGTTAAAACACTACATGGCTTATTCTGATCCTAAATCCGGCAAAGACCGCACTGATGCATGGATACCTGAACATTATTTACGGGAGTATCATTTACCTCCCTATGAAGCAGCAGTGAAAGCAGGGGCAAGAACAGTTATGGTTAACTCTGCTTTAATAAATGGAGTTCCAACACATATCAATAAACACGTATTAACTGATATTTTAAAAACAGAATTAGGGTTTACCGGCTTTATTGTTACTGACTGGCAGGATATTGAAAATATTTATAGGAGAGATAGAATTGTACGTACTAATAAAGAAGCTATTATGCTAGCAATAAATGCCGGGATTGATATGGCCATGATTCCTTTTGACTATAAAGGTTATTGCGCTGATCTTATTGCTTTGGTGAAAGAGGGCAAGGTATCAATTGATAGAATTAATGATGCGGTAAAAAGAATATTACGTGTTAAATATGAATTGGATCTTTTTAATACCCCTGTCACAAATCTGAGCTCATATCCAAAATTTGCAAGCGTTGAATTTGAAAAAGCTTCTTATAACACAGCCGCAGAATCAATAACCTTATTAAAAAATACAGGAAACATTTTACCTTTTTTGCCAAATAAAAAAGTGCTGATCACTGGCCCGAATGCTAACTCAATGAGAACCCTTAATGGCGGGTGGACGTACAACTGGCAGGGAGACAGAACTGATGAGTATGCTCAAAAATATAATACCATACTGGAAGCTTTAGCTAAAAAAATAGGAGGGAATAATGTAATATTTGAACAGGGCGTTAGCTATAAGATGAAAGGAAAATACTTTGAAGATTCCATTCTCAATATTGATGGTGCTATAAAGTCTGCCGCAAACGTTGATTATATTTTATTATGCCTTGGCGAAAACAGTTATACAGAAACTCCGGGCAATTTAAATGATCTTAGCTTATCAGATAATCAAATAGAATTAGCTAATGCAATGATAAAAACCGGTAAGCCGGTTATATTAATTTTAAATGAAGGCAGACCAAGAATCATCCATAAGATTGAGCCAGGCATGTCAGCAATTATAGATACTTATCTTCCCGGCAACTTTGGTGCAGATGCTCTGGCGGATATTCTTGCAGGGGATGTAAATCCAAGCGGAAAATTGCCGCTCACTTACCCACGTTATACCAATTCCTTAACCGGGTATATTCACAAAATTTCTGATGGTGATGGTAATCCACAGGGAGGCGAGTTCTCACCTCAATTTCCATTTGGTTTTGGGTTATCGTATACTACTTTTGGTTATAGTGCCCTTGCTATTAACAAACAAAATTTTTCTCCCGATGAAACCTTGACTGTAAGTGTCACTGTAAAAAATACAGGCAATAGAGATGGCATGGAAGTGGTACAATTATTTATTAGTGATCTGTATGCGTCACTTGCGCCTGATGTAAAAAGATTAAGGGGTTTTGAAAAAATAAGTTTAAAGCCGGGGGAATCAAGAGTGGTAGAATTTAAAGTGCCGCTAAAACAACTTGCTTTTGTAAATCTTAACAATAAAAAACAATTGGAAGAAGGAGATTTTAAAATAGAAATCCATAATCAAACGGCAACCTTCAAAGTAAATAAAACAGTAACATTTTAATTCTACTGCAATGGGATCTTTATAAAAAATTAATAAAAACATTTATGAAAAATAAAATGATTCTTAAATTATTTTTTTTGTGTACAATCAGTTTAATATTT